>DATBAA010000363.1:0-5572 GCA_036271755.1 Myxococcales bacterium
GTCGCCCAGCGGCACCAGCAGCAAGACGCCCAGCGAGTAGCCGAACTGCGTGACGGTGGCCACGATGCCCAGGGCGGTGCCGCCGCCGAAGTCGCGGCCCATCTGCGCCAGGAGCGGCTGGTTGTAGAAGATGTTGGCGACGGTCGCGCCGGCCGCGACGGCCATCGCGGTGATGGCAAAGCGGCTTCCCGCCGGACGATCATTCATGGGCTTTGCAGGGATGCGTGAAGATCGGCAAAGGTGCAACTGGATCCAAGGTGGCCTCTTGTTTATCGTGCGGTCACCATGCTCGCTCTCCTCGCGGCTCTTTCACTGCACGTCTTCACCAACGGCGGCGGTGGCAACTGGGAGGCCGGACTCGGCCTCATCGACATCACGAACGGCCACGGCACCATCACCGCGGCCAAGCGCACCTGCAGCAAGAAGGCGCGCCCCGAGCAGATCCAGCGGCTCACCGATGCCGCCGCGCAGACCCGGCCCAAGACCTGGCGGCCCAGCTACAACTCCGACTGCCTCGAGTGCGCGGGCTTCACCGTAGAGCTGGGCAAGAAGCACGTCACCTTCGATCAGGAGGCAAAGCTGCCGCCCGATCTGGAGCGCTTCCGCAAGGCGGTGCTGCGCGAGCTCGAGGACGCCAACAAGCGCTGCCCCATCGAGGCGCCCAAGCAGCCTTGAGTCAGGTGCGATAGAACCCGCGTCACTTGCGAGGAGCGCTGCATGAGACGCTGGCTTCTGTTGGGGCTGCTTCCATCTTTGGGCTGTTTGAGCGGCGGCGTGCAGACCAGCCGCCCGGTGGGCTCGGACTATCAGCCTGCGCCGCCGCCGGCCTACAGCGAGCCGCCACCCCAGCCGCAAGCGCCGCCGCAGCCTCAGTACGATCCGGGCGCGCAGCCGCCCGTCGATCCGCAGTACGACACCTCCGAGCAGCCGCAGGACGACGCGGATCTGCCGCCGCCGCAGCCGCCTCCCGACGACGTCGAGGTGGAGGCACCGCAAGAGCCCGACACCGCCGAAGCCGTCTACGAAGACCCGGCATACGACGACGCGCCCGTGGTCTCGGTTCAATACGCGCCTCCGCCCATGCGCTACGAGCCGCCGCCGCCGATGCCGGGCGACGGCATGGCCTGGGTGGGCGGCTACTGGATCTGGGGCGGCCAGGGCGAGTGGGTGTGGATGACGGGCCACTGGTTCTCGGTGCGGCCCGGCTACTATTGGGTGCCGCCCTACTACGAGAACCGCGGCGGGGGCGTCATCTTCGTCTCCGGACACTTCCTGCGCGACGGCGTCTACTTCCGCCCGCCGCCGCCGACGTATCGCATGGTCTATGTCTCGGTGCGGCCCGGGTATCGCGGGTATCCGCCGCCGCGCGATTATCGCGGCTGCTTCGTTCCGCCGCCGCCCGGCTCGCGCTACGGGCTCATCGTGCCGGCGCCCATCGGGACCGCGCCGCAGGTGGTGGTCAGCCAGCCGCCGGTGATCCGCTCTGGCATGGTCATTCGCGGCGCTCCCGGCCGCGGCAGCGTGACGGTCTATGCGCCGGCCGGCGTGACTCGCGGCGGCGCGGTGGTGCGCGCCGGAGTGCCGGGCCGGGCGGACTACGCGGCCGCGCTCCCGCCGCGGGTGATGGTCGCGCCGCCTCGTCCGCCGCAGCGGGTGTTGGTGCAGCACCAGGGCGCGATCTCGCCCTACGTGGTCCATCCGGTCGCGCCGGGGCAGCGCTACGTGCTGCCGCCGACGGCGCGGCAGGCGTATCAGCGCCAGGTCGAGGTGCACGAGCAGCGGCAGCAGCAGCGCCAGATCGGGCGGCAGCCGCAAGTGCAGCCGCGGCCGGTGCAGCCGCAACAGCAGCCGAGGCCGCAGGAGCAGCGGCCGGTCTTGAACCAGCAGCCGAGGCCGCCGCAGGTGCAGCCCCGCCCGGTGCAGCCGCAGCAGCAACAGCCGCAGCAGCGGCCGGCGGTGAATCAGCCGCCGCCCAACCGCCAGCCCGTCGTGCGTCAGCCTCCGCCGCGGCCGCAGCCCCCGCCGCAGCAGAAGCCGAAGCCTCCGCCGCCGCAAAAGAAGAAGAACGAGCACGACAAGTAGTGCTCCGGTTCGCGCTCGCCTTCGCGCTCTTCGTGGCGATCGTGGCCGCGGCGTGGCTCTTCTGGCCGCGCAGGGCCGCGCGCGAGCGGCTGCTCGACGACATCATCGCCGAGGAAAAGGCGACCGATGCCCGCCCCTCGCACGTCCAGGATCCGCTGCCCGAGAGCTTTGGCGTGCTGCTCGCTCCGCACCTTGCTGCGCTGCACGACAGCTACGTGGCCTATCAGGAGATCATCGACAAGGAGGCTCCGGAAGCTCCGTTCTACAACGACGAAGTGGCCATCTCGGGGCTTCGGCCAAGAGCGGCGGCCGACCTTGACCAGCACCGCGCTGCGATGCTGGGAGCGCTGCGCGCCACCCACGGCTCGACGGCGCGCTCGACGCCCGAGCTCAGCATCTTCCGGCTCTTCGAGCCGGGCTCGCCCTCTCTCGATGTCCAACAAGCCGCGCGCCTCGCAGCGCTCGACATCCTCATCAAGGCGAAGCAAGGCCGGGCCGACGAGGCCGCGACGGAGTGCGCCGACGCGTTGGCCTTGGGCCGCGACATCTCCTATCCGAGCGTGCTCGGGCGAATGCTCGGCGTGGCCAACACCGGCATCGTAGCCAAGGCCTGCGCGCGCGCCATCGCGGAAACCACGCCCGCCGCCGCGGCGACGCTCAGCGAGCAGCTGGCGGTCATCCGAAGAGGCACGCCGCGCTTCGCGCTGACCCTGCGGCGCGAATCGATCTTCCAGCGGGTGGGTATCTCGGGAAACGATCCGCGGCTGCCGGACGAGGCCCGCCGGCTCGGGGCCTCCTTCATGCACGACGGCGACGCGCTGAAGGCCACATTCTTTCGCGAGAGCAGCTGGTGGCCGGCGGAGGGCCGGATGAACGGCTACCAGGCAGCGCAGTCGCTTCCCTTCGACGCCTGCCTCGCGCGCATGGCAGAGGTCCACGACAGCCGGCTCTATTGGCACCCGTACCTCGGCGCCGGGGACGGCTTCGCGGCGCTGCTCAAGCGCCACCACGACGGCCTTTCGAAGCTGGACGTCCTGCAGTGCCTGGCGACGCTACGCGCGGGAAAGCTGTGCGCGCCGGTCGAGCCGGACGCCACCTGCGGAGAGCAGGCGGCGCCGCTTGCGATCTCGGCGGACGCGGTCTCGGTCAAGCTGAGCGACGGAACGCTCTACTCGCTGCCAGTCGCTCCGCCAAAGCACTAGTAGTGGCTGATGATGGCGTCGCCGAACTCGGAGCACTTGAGCTCCTTGACGCCCTTCTCGCCTTCGTTGCCCATCTGCCGGGCGAAGTCGTACGTGACCGTCTTCGCGGTGATGGCGCCGTCCATGCCCTTGATGACCAGGTCGGCGGCCTCGTTCCAGCCCATGTGCCGGAGCATCATCTCGCCCGACAAGATCACCGAGCCGGGGTTGACCTTGTCCTGGTTGGCGTACTTGGGCGCGGTGCCGTGCGTGGCCTCGAAGACCGCGTGGCCGGTGACGTAGTTGATGTTGCCGCCGGGCGCGATGCCGATGCCGCCCACCTGCGCCGCGAGCGCGTCCGACAGGTAGTCGCCGTTCAGGTTCGGCGTGGCGATGACGTCGAACTCTTCGGGACGGGTGAGGACTTGCTGGAGCGTGATGTCGGCGATGGCGTCCTTGATGACGATGCCGTTCGGCAGCTTGCACCAGGGACCGCCGTCCACTTCCACGGCGCCGTAGAACTCTTTCGCGACCTTGTAGCCCCAGTCGCGGAACGAGCCCTCGGTGTACTTCATGATGTTGCCCTTGTGGACCAGCGTCACGCTCTTGCGCTTGTTCTTCACCGCGTAGGAGATCGCGCTGTGGACGAGGCGCTCCGTCCCCAAGTAGCTGATGGGCTTGAGGCCCACGCCCAGCTCCACCTTGGTCTCGCGCTTGGGCCCGCCGATGCTCTCCAGCTGCTTCTGCCAGGCCGCGCCCGCCTCCTGCGTGCCGAAGCGGATCTTCTTGAACTCCTTCGGGAAGGTCGTCGCCCAGAAGTCGAGGACCTTCTGCGCCTCGGGCGAGCCGGCCGCGTACTCGATGCCGGCGTAGATGTCTTCGGTGTTCTCGCGGAAGATCACCATGTCCACCTTGTCCGGCCGCTTGACCGGGCTGGGAACGCCCTTGAACCAACGGACCGGCCGCAGGCAGACATAGAGGTCGAGCATCTGCCGCAGCGCCACGTTCAAGGAGCGGATGCCGCCGCCGACCGGGGTCGTCAACGGACCCTTGATGCCCACCAGGTACTTGCGGAAGGCGTCCACCGTCTCGTCGGGCAGCCAGTTGTCGAAGAGGTTCTTCGACTTTTCGCCGGCGTACACCTCGGCCCACTGGATCTTCTTCTTGCCGCCGTAGGCCTTCGCCACCGCCGCGTCCAGCACCCGCACCGACGAGCGCCAGATGTCCGCTCCCGTGCCGTCGCCTTCGATGAACGGGATGATCGGCTGGTCGGGAACCGTCAGCTTCCCGCCCTCGAGGGTGATCGCTTGTCCATCCTTGGGAATCTGCGGCGCGGCGCTCGGCATCATCAGGCTCCTTCGCAAAGGGGCGCGGAAGATAGCGCCCTGCAGAGCGGGAGTACAGCAAGAGTCGCGTCTGAATCCAAACATCCGGAGCAGCGTCCAAGGGGCCGATTCAGCCGGGAACAAAAAATGTGGCACCCCGCCCCTTTCCCGCGGCGCCAGCGTGACTATGCTGTCCGCGCGGCGGCTTGGGGGCCGAGTGCTGGAGGACCAGGAATGCAATTAGAGTTTCAGTGTCAAAAGTGTGAGGAATCCTTCTCGCTCGACGTCTCGGACGTGCAGACCGACCCGGTGCTGCGCTGCCCAGGGTGCGGCACGCGCGCGCCCGACGAGCAGGTCGAGACCATCGTCGGGGCGCTGGAGGAGCTCTTCGCCGCGCTGGCGCCGCTAAGGCGCAAGTTCAGCTGTTCGGTCGAGGTGAACAGCGAGGACATGCCGCCGCCCTACGACGAGACGCCCGCCGTGTCGGCCAAGAAGGCCGCGCTGCTCGACGAGGAAGACAGCGAGGACGAGGAAGACGAGCCGGACGAAGAGGAAGCAGCCGAGCTCGAATAAACTGCTAGCCAGACGATTGAGTTCGCAATCGTCGCTTGCGGGGAGGGGCGCGGCAACCTAGGCTCCGCCCCCGCATGCGCAAGGCCAAGATCATCTGCACGATGGGGCCGGCGTCCCGTGAAGAGCCCGTCCTCGGCAGGTTGGTCGAGGCGGGAATGGACGTCGCCCGCCTCAACTTCTCCCACGGCACGCACGACGATCACCTGCGCGCGCTGACGGCTGTCCGCCTCGCCGCCGAGCGCGCCGGCCGTCCGGTCGGGGTGCTGCTCGACCTGCAGGGCCCGAAGATCCGCGTCGGCAAGATCGAGGGCGGCAAGGTCAAGCTCGAGGAGGGCGCCGAGACCACCGTCATCGCCACCGACAGCAGCGTCATGGGCAACGCCCAACGCTTCGCCTGCTCGTACGAAAAGC
>DATBAA010000364.1:0-1802 GCA_036271755.1 Myxococcales bacterium
CTCTGGTTCGCCGCGGCGCTCTTGGGAAACGCCTGCGGCACCAGGCTGCGCGGCCTCCGGACGGCTTGAGAAAGACTAGTGGACCAGCACGGCGAGGACGATCTGGTCGTTCCCGTATCGCGGCTGTTTGCGCCGGTACTCGAACGCGCCCTTGCCGGACGGGAGGCCAGGCTGCCACTCGGCTTTCTGGAGGTGCCGCTCTGTCTGCGTGAAGTGCTGGCGGCTGTACTTGACGACGGCGAAACAGCGGCCGTCGTCGACGCGCAGGCGGTCGCGGTTGCTGTTCCTGCTGAGGATCTCGGAGCGGCGGCCGTCCAGGTAGATGGCAAACTCGTCGAGCGAGGGCCTGTCTCCCCAACTGGGCGCGAGGACATCCGGGGTTGGATAGTCGAGAACCGCGCCAGTAGACACATGCATCGGGGAGACCACCCGCTTGATGAGTCTACGGATCGCAGCTTCCGCATACGTACCAAGAAGCGCGGAGTTCGCCGTTAACTGCTTTACGCTGACCGTCGGTTGCAGTTCAGCAACCAAGTGTTCAGCCAGACCTTTAAGATACTCATTAAGACTCATCGTGCTACCCCTAAATCCAAGACCAGCGAAGGTCTAACAGCTCGCGAAGACTCAGCGAGCTCTTAGCGGGTGCGACTCTCAGAGTCGATGGGCGGCGGCCACGTGGCAGGCGGCGAAGTGCTTTTCGCCGAACTGGACCAGCGGCGGTTGCTCCTTCCGGCAGATGTCGATGGCCAGCTCGCAGCGCGGGTGGAAGCGACAGCCCCGCGGCGGATTGGCCAGGCTGGGAGGCATTCCGCCAATGCCCTGCGGCTCGCCGGTGCCGTGCACGGACGGAAAAGCCGCCAACAGCCCGCGCGTGTAGGGATGGCGCGCGTCGCGCTTCAACGTCTGCGCTGGCGCAACTTCCACGAGCCGCCCGGCGTAGAGAATCGCGACGCGGTCGGCGATCTGCAGCATGCGCGCGAGGTCGTGCGTGATGAAGACCATGGCGAAGCCGCGCTCGGCTTTCAATGCGAGGAGCCGCTGCAGGATCTGGTGCTCGACGATGACGTCCAGCGCGGTGGTCGGCTCGTCGAGCAGCACCAGCGCGGGGTCCAACGCCAGCGCCAGCGCGATGCCCGCGCGCTGCCGCATGCCGCCCGAGAGCTGGTGCGGATAGGCGTCGACCAACAAAGGATCCAGATCCACGAGTTGCAAGAGCTCGCGCGAACGAGCTCGCGTGGAGCCCGTGAAATCGTGCGCGCGCAGGGCGTCGCCGATCTGCTCGGCCAGCGAGAGCACGGGGCTCAAGGAATCCAAAGCGCTTTGGAAGACCATCGAGAGCCGCTTCCAGCGCACCTTCCGCAGCGCGGGCTCGTCCAGCGCGAAGAGATCCTGGCCTTCAAACCACGCATGCCCGCCGGTGATCACCGCCGGCGGCGGCAGGATGCGCAGCACCGCCTGCGCCAGCGTGGACTTGCCGCAGCCGGACTCTCCCGCGAGGCCCAGCACCTCGCCGCGATCGACGGTCAGGGAGACCCGGTCCACCGCGCGCACGCGGCCCGAAGGCGCGGCGTAGTCGACGCAGAGGTCGCGCACTTCGAGAAGCGGCTCAGCCATCGCGCGCCACCGCGGTCACCGCCAGCTGCGGCGTGACTCTTCTGCCGAGCAGGAACGCGCGCCACGAGCGCTCCTGCTGCAAGCGCGGATTCACCAGCTCGTCGAGGCCGGCGTTGAGCATCACCAGCGCGAAGCCCACCAGCGCCACGCACGCGCCCGTCGGCACGAAGGTCCACCAGGCGCCCACC
>DATBAA010000365.1:0-4541 GCA_036271755.1 Myxococcales bacterium
CGCGACGGCCAGCACGCCGGCGGCGATGAAGAGCCCGTTGGCGCCGTGCGCGGCCGAGTTGCCGGAGTTGAGGTTGTTCAGATCGCTTTTGCTGTAAGCCCCGCCGTTCGCCTTGAAGCCGCTCTCGGCGGAGTTGAGGTCGGACTTGCTCTTGACGCCCAGATAGGTGCCGATGCCGCCCGCGATGACCGCCGCGCCGAGCAGTCCGTAGCCGACCGGGCGAAGCACGCGCGACTTCTCCACGGGGGCCGCCGGGCCCGTGCCGAGTGCGGCTTGCGGAACCGTCGCCGCCACCGCCGCGGGCCGGGCAGGCGCCGGCGGCGGCGTGTCGGAGAGATAAGGACCGTTGCTGCCGAGGATGGCGTAGACGGGCGCGTTCCGCTCGCGGACGATGAAGACCCGTTGCCGGCGCGAGCCGGCCATGCCCGAGATGGCGACCAGGTAATGCACGCCCACCGGCAGCACCTTGGTGCCGGGCGGCAGCGGCTTCCCGTCCATCTCCAGCTGCACCCCTTTGCCGAGGAAGATGGGAACTTCTCCGGTGCAGCCCGCGGGCACCAGGTACTCGCAGGCCAGAAGCTCAGCCGTGACGAGATTGAATTGCAGCTCTCCCGAAGTGGCGCGCGACTCCTGCGACACCTCGCGGCCGGCAGCCGTGTCGAAGACGCTGATGCCGACGGAGTCGTCCCTATGGAAGATGGTGACGATTCGATCGAGCTTCTTCCAGGTCGCGAGCTCGATCATGCAGGCGGCGTCGCAGGCCTTGGCGGGCGTCGGCAAGAGCTGCGGGTGCTGGTTGCCCGGCGAGATGGCGATGATGTTGCGCACGGCGTCCGCCAGGCTCTGCTCCAGCGCCAGGTCGGGCGTGTCCATGAGGACGATCAGGCCCGTCTCGTTGCTGGGCTTGGTGAGCAGCGGAGAGGGAGGCAGCTGAGACCCGCCAAGCGCTCCCGCCGGCGAGCGGACCTCCGGTGACTGGACCGCCTGAGGCGGCGCCGGCAAGGGCGGCAGCGCCAGCTCGGGCTCGGGCGCCGGGGCAACCTTCTTTTTCTTCTTCTTGGCTGGCTTTGGCGCCGGCTGGGACAGGGGCGCGAGCTCGATGGGCGGCTCGGGCGGGTCTCCGGCTGCGAGCAGGAGCGAGGCTGCTAGGAGGGCAATCATACGACCTTCATGCTACCTCTGCATCGACTTGCCGGGTGGCTTTTTTGCCCCGTGCAGGCTACTAGCGCACCTCGTGCCACCCCGTGCGTACCGGCCAGATTTTCTCTTCAGCGGAGGGCGCGTCCTGACGGGCGCCGCGCTCACCGTGAGCGACGGCGTGGTCACGTCGGTGGGCGAGCCCGAGGCCTCGGTCGAGGTTGTGCCGCTCCGGGGGCGCGCGCTTCTGCCGGGCATGGTGACCGCCCACAGCCACGCGTTCCAGCGAGCCATCCGTGGCCGCACGGAGCTCAAAGGTTCTTCGCGAGATGACTTCTGGAGCTGGCGCGAGGCGATGTACGCGGCAGCCGGCCAGCTGGACGTCGATGATTTATACCAGGTATCCCGCTTCTGCTTTCTCGAGATGGCCCGCGCCGGAATCACGGCCGTCGGCGAGTTCCACTACCTCCATCGCGATCCTGGCGGGCAGCCGTACGCGAACCCGAACGAGCTGGACCTGGCCGTCGCCCGGGCCGCGCGGGACGTGGGCTTGCGCATCGTGCTCCTGCGGGTGGCGTATGCGCGCAGCGGCTTCAACGTCGCGGAAAATCCCAGGCAGCGGCGCTTCATCGAGAGCTCCGCCGACGAGTATCTGCGCAACCTGCACGCCTTGGCGAAGCACGTCCCGGTCGGGGCCGCGCCGCACAGCGTCCGCGCTTGTCCGGCCGGCTGGATTCGCGACATCGCCGCCGAGGCCCGGAAGCAAGACTGGGTGCTGCACCTGCACGTCTCCGAGCAGCCCGGCGAGGTCGCGCAGTGCCGCGAGGAGCATGGCCTGACGCCGCTGATGCTGCTCGAGCGGCTGGGCGCGGTTCACGATCGGATGACCGCCGTTCACGCCGTGCACCTGACGCCCGAGGAGATCTCGCTGATGGGCCGCGCGCGCGCCAACGTCTGCGCCTGCCCGACGACCGAGCGCAACCTGGGCGACGGCATCGTGCGCGTCGACAAGCTGCTCGCGGCCGGCGTTGCTCTCAGTGTCGGCACCGACTCGGAAGTGCAGCTGAGTCCTTTGGAAGACGCGCGGCAGCTCGAGTACCACTTGAGACTCGCCGACCTGCAGCGCGCCATCCTCGACACCGAGCCGTCCGGGCCGGGCGGCCTGGGCGCGAAGCTGTACGGGATTGCCAGCGCGGGCGGAATGCGCTCGCTCGGGCTTTCGGGCGGAACGCTTTCGGCTGGCGAGCCGGCCGACTTCATCGAAGTGGATCTGGACGACCCTTCCATCGCCGGGGCGAACGCCGCCGACCTGATGGCCAACATCGTTTTCTCTCTCGAGCGGACGGCCGTGCGCGCAACCTACGTCGCCGGCCGCAAGCTCGAGCTCGATTTCCAAGGCGCGCTGCCGGGCTTCAAGGCGGCGATGCGGAGGCTCTGGCAATGACCGACGTGGTCTCTCTTCTGCGGCAGCTTGTGGCCATCGACTCGACCTCCGCGCTCTCCAACGGACCCATGGTGGCCGCGCTGACCGGACATGCGCGGGCGCTGGGCTTCACCGTCCGGCGGCAGGAGTGGACCGACGAGCGCGGCATCGCCAAGGCCAACCTGATCGCGCAGCGCGGGCAGGACCCAAGCGGCCTCGCGCTCGTTGGCCACACCGACTGCGTTCCGTACGATCCGGCCTGGGCGGGCGCGCTGACCGGCGAAGAGAAGGACGGCAAGCTGTTCGGGCGCGGCGCGGCCGATACCAAGGCCTTCATCGCGGCCTCTCTGGTGGCTGCTTCGCGCAGCACACGGGCCATGACGCTGGTCTTCACCGCCGATGAAGAGGTGGGCTGCCTGGGCGCGGGCCGGCTGGTGGAAGAGGGCCTCGTGCGGGTGAAGCACGCCATCGTTGGCGAGCCGACGCGGATGATTCCCGTGCTGGGCCACAAGGGTTACTGCCTCGCCGAAATTCTGATTGGCGGAGTCGAAGGGCACAGCGCCTATCCCGAGACTGGAGCGTCGGCCATCCTCGCCGCGGGCCGCGTGCTGCACGAGATCGAGGCCGCGCAAGAGCAGTTGAGCCGCGAGCAGGACCCGCGCTTCTCTCCGCCTTTCACGACGTTCAACGTGGGCCTGATCAGCGGCGGCAAGGCGAAGAACATCATCGCCGGCGAGTGCAAGCTGACGGTCGAGTGGCGGCCGCTGCCGGGGCAAGATGTGCGGCGCGCGCTGGAGCTGCTCGAGCAGGCGTGCGCGAAAGTCGCCGGCGGCCGCATCTCGGTGACGGTCAAGGCGGCGCGGCTCGACCAAGGCATCGCCGTGCCCGAGCAGTCGGAGATTGTGCAGTTCCTGGCGCGCAAGACCGGCAATGCGCCGCAGACCATTCCTTTCGGTACCGAGCTGCCTTATCTCGCGGCTTTGGGCGCGCAGGCCTGCGTCTTCGGTCCCGGTGACATTCGCGTTGCGCACCGGACGGGCGAATTCGTTCCGCTTGCGGAACTCCACGAAGCAGTCGACATCCTAAGCTCAGCCATCGAACAGTTCACATGAGGAGAAACCAATGATTCAGGTCGGACAGAAGCTGCCGGAAGCCAATTTGAAGGAGTTCATCGACACCGAGACCGAGGGTTGCAAGCTCGGCCCCAACGACTTCAAGGTCGCCGACCTGGTCAAGGGCAAGAAGATCGTCATCTTCGGCTTGCCCGGCGCGTTCACGCCCACCTGCTCGGCCAAGCACGTCCCCGGCTATCTGGAGAAGTTCGGCGAGATCAAGCAGAAGGGCGTCGACGAGATCTGGTGCGTGTCGGTCAACGACGCCTTCGTCATGGGCGCCTGGGGCCGCGAGCTCAAGACCCACGGCAAGGTCCGCATGATGGGCGACGGCGGCGCGCAGCTCACCAAGGCGCTGGGCCTCGACATGGAGATCCCCGGCATGGGCACGCGCAGCAAGCGCTACTCGATGCTGGTCGAGGACGGCGTCGTCAAGACGCTCGACGTGGAGCAGCCGGGCAAGTTCGAAGTGAGCGACGCCGCCAGCATGCTCAAGCACCTCGCGACGTAGGAGATTCTCAACGCCCGGCCTCGCGGTCCTGTGACCGTCAGCGCCGGGCGTTACGCCCAAGAGAAGCTTCGAGGTACGGTCCACTCTTGCGGCGAGCGGGTTCGCTGGAGTTGGCAAACCTCGCTCAGGCGCTCGGCGTCATCGGCGGCACTGGAGCGAGGCAAGCGCTCCACGACAAGATGCGAGAGCTTCTTGACGCGCCGGAGACGTTCGAGCCCGCCGAGGGCCTGCTCTTTCTCCAGGCAGATGATCTCAATGCGGCGCGCGCGCTCGTCCGGTTGTTTGAGCATCCTTGCCGTCTCAATCGCCTTGGCGCGATCTTGAAAGCGGGAGAGATGTGGAAGCGCAGCCCGCGAGC
>DATBAA010000366.1:0-5052 GCA_036271755.1 Myxococcales bacterium
GACAACAGCTCGGAGATCCGCGAGTGCTACGCCGGCCGCCTGCGCGAGCGCCCCACGCTCACCGGCAAGGTCGTCACCCGCTTCGAGATCGGCCCCAACGGCCACGTCATCGGCGCCACCGCCGACGGCATCGCCGACAAAGAGCTGATCCGCTGCATCGTCACTGCGGTCCGCAAGTTCGAGTTCGAGAAACCCGCCTCGGGCGGCAAGCTCCGCGTGGCCTTCCCGTTCAAATTCGAGCCGCAACCCAACCGGTAAGCCGCCTCAGCGCCGCGCCGGTCTGCCGCGCCGGAAGCCTACGGTGAGCAGCCACGTCTCCGGAACCTCCAGCAGCTCACGCAGCTCCGGATTCTGCGAGCTGAACCAATCCAGCCCCGCTGCTCCAAAGTGGTGCTCCGCATTGCCGCTCACGTAGCGAAGCGCGTTCCGCACCTCGGTGGGAGTCCCCAGTAGATGCGAATGGTAGTGGTCGGCGAAGACCCGGCCAGCGCGGCCTTTGAGCGCGCGATTCATCGCCTTCGCCAGCCGGATGCAGAGCCCCTGCATTCCACGCGACAACGCCCCGCTGTTCTCTGCCTCGACGATCAAATGCAGGTGATTGCCCATCACGGTGAATTCGACCAGCCGTAACCCGTGCAACCCCCGCGCGGCAGCAAAGCAGCGGCGGATCGCAGCGAACCTCCGCGACGATCGCAGACTGGGCACATCGTCCTTGACCCTCAGCGTCACGTGAACCGGCGTTGCCTTCCCGAAGCGCGGCCTCTCCTTGTGGCTGACCAGCACACGATCTCCGTTCGGCCTTCTGCCCGCGCCTCTACGCCGTCCTCCATGCGTCCGAAAGTCAAACGATACCTGACGCGTTTTCATTTTGAATGGGGATATATCAAGAAATCACGCTCCAGTCAAGCCCCATCGGTTCTTGAATGTCGAGCCATCCGAACCGCGCGCGGAAGAGCCCGTCGCCACTGCCTCGTCGCGCCGCTCAGCTCCCGCGGTACGCCGGCGCCACACCTTTCCCCTCGGAAAGAAAGAAAGCTCGGGCGCGCGCCGTCCTCCCCGCGCCACATCAGCAGCGCGCGAGACAGCCCGAGACAGCCTCGGACTGCATCCCCAAGTCTTTTCTTGGCGCTCCGGCCTTCGGCCTCCGCTTGTGCGAAGGGCTCCGCCCCTCGCAACGCTCCCCGGCGCTGTCCCAGGCCTCTGCGCGACAAACCGGCGCCGCGGCGCTTGCGGTTCCCGCCGGGCAGCCTAGCTTGACGCCATGACTTGGAAGGCCTGGCTGGGCGCGGTACCGGACGACAGCGGCACGCACTTTCGCGTCTGGGCGCCGAAGGCCGATTCACTGGCAGTGAAGATCGCGGGCCGCGAAGTCTCGATGCGGCGCGAGACCGACGGTTATTATACTCTGTATAGTCCTGGCGTCCGGCCAGGGGCTCGCTACACGTACAAGTTCCGCGACGGCCGCGAGCGTCCCGATCCGGCTTCCCTGTTTCAGCCCGAAGGCGTTCACGGGCCCAGCGAGGTGGTCGACCTGGCCGCCATCGCGCAGCGGACGCCGAAGCCCAAGCTCGACCTGAAGGACCTGGTCTTCAGCGAGCTGCACCTGGGAACCTTCACCCGCGAAGGCACCGCCGACGCTGCCGCCGCGGAGTTGCCCGAGCTGGCGAAGAACGGCTTCACGGCGGCAGAGGTGATGCCGGTCGCGGCCTTCTCCGGAGATCGCGGCTGGGGCTACGACGGCGTCGCGCCCTTCGCGGTGCACGCGGCCTATGGCGGCCCCGTACAGCTGGCGCGGTTCGTCGAGGCGGCGCACAAGGCAGGCCTCCTCGCCTTTCTCGACGTCGTCTACAACCACCTGGGCCCCGAGGGAAACTACCTGGGCGAGTTCGCTCCCTACTTCACCAGCAAGCACAACACACCTTGGGGCGACGCGCTCGACTTCTCGCTGCCGCAAGTGCGCAAGTACTTCCTGGAGAATGCCCTGCGCTGGGTCTCTCGCGGCGGCGCGGGCTTCGACGGGCTGCGGCTCGACGCCATCCACAACATCATCGACGACTCGCCCAAGCACATCCTGCAGGAGATCGCCGAGGCGGTGCACGTGGAGGGCGGCCTCGTCATCGCCGAAAGCGACTTGAACGACGTGAAGTTGGTGGAGCAGTGGGGCCTCGACGGCTCCTGGGCGGACGATCTGCACCACGCGCTGCACGTCGCGCTCACCGCGGAGTCGCAGGGTTACTACCGCGACTTCCAGGATCCGCTCCCCAAGCTCGTCCACGCGCTGAACCGCGGCTGGTACTACGAAGGACAACACAAGCCCAGCTTCGATCGGCCGCACGGCACCAGCGCTGCTCACCTGCCCGGCCGGCGCTTCGTGGTGGCGGCGCAGAACCACGATCAGATCGGCAATCGGGCCGCGGGCGAACGGCTGACGGCGTTGACCGACGAGGGCGGCCTGCGCGTCTCGGCCGCGCTGATCGCGCTGCAGCCGGCGCTGCCGCTCTACTTCCAAGGCGAAGAGTGGGCCGCGCGCGAACCGTTCCAGTACTTCACCGGCCACACCGACCATGACCTGGCCGAGGCCGTGCGCAAGGGCCGGCACGAAGAGTTCAAGGCCTTTGCCTGGCAGGGCGAGGTGCCCGACCCGCAAGCGCGAGAGACCTTCGAGCGCAGCAAGCTCGACCGCAAGCACCAGGACAAGAAGGCGCTTGCGTGGCACCGCGCGCTGCTCCAGGTTCGCCGCAACTATCTGACGGACGACGACCGCGGAAAGACCCAGGCTTCTCTACAAGGTCAGGTGGTCCTCCTGCACCGCGGCGAGATCCTGCTGGTGGCGGGCTTCGGCGACAGCGACTTCGAAGTGCGGCTTCCGGACGGCAAGTGGCAGGTGCTCCTCGACTCGGCGAAGGCGAAGCTGAGCGATTCCAAGCTGCAGGGAAGCGGCCGGCACGCTATCGTCCTGCAGCAAGGCTGACCTCGAGGAGTCGATCGTGAAATTGCGGCTCCTGCCGCTGGGAACCTCCGCCGGCCGCCCGACGCTCCAGCGCGGCGCCTCCGCCTTCGCGGTCGCCGCGGAGTCCTCCTGGATCCTCTGCGACTGCGGCGAGGGCGCGCAGCTCTCGGCCCAGCGCGCCGGGCTCTCGCTCTCCAGGCTCGACGCCATCCTCATCACCCACCTGCACGGCGACCACTTCAACGGCCTGCCGGGGCTCCTGGGCACGCTGGGCCTCGAGGGCCGCAGCAGGCCGCTCTTGCTCGCCGGACCGCCCGGGCTGCGCGACGTGCTGCTCTACCTGGCCAACGCCGGTTCGCTGGGCTGGGGCGCGCTCGAGCTGCAGATCGTCGAGCAGGCTGGAGCGGGCGGAGAGATCTACCTGCCGGGCTTCGAGATCGAGAGCCGCGCGCTCGTCCATCGCATCGAGACCTACGGATATCGCATCGCCCTGCCCGATCGGCCGGGCAACCTGGACGTCGCCAAATCCGACGCGGCCGGCGTTCCCCGCGGGCCGCTGCTCGCGGCTTTGAAAGCGGGCCAGGCGGTGACGCTGCCCGACGGCCGGGTGGTGACGCCCGACGGCCTCATCGGCCCGACTCAGCGCGGCCAGTCGATGGCCTACGCGCTCGACACCGTGCCCTGCATCGGCGCCTTGGAGCTGGGCCGCGGGGTCGACGCGCTGGTCCACGAAGCCACCTATGAGCACGGCCGGGCTGAGCTGGCGAAGCAGCGCGGCCACTCCACCGGCGTCGAGGCGGCGCGCGTCGCGGCCGAGGCGGAAGCGCGCATGCTCATTCTCACCCATTTCTCGCCCAGCGTGCAGGGCGAGGCGGTGGCGGAAGAGGCGCGGACCATCCACCCGCGCATCGTCCCCGCCGCCGACCTGAGCGAGATTCCGCTTCAGTGAGGCAGCGGGAAGCCTGTGCTGGCCCAGGCGAGGTAGCTCAAGAGTTGGCCGGCGGAGAGCCAGGTCATGGCCTCGACGCCGTGCCGCCCGGGCTCGCGCGCGAGCCAGAAGCGCAGCACCAGCGCCAGCTGCAGCGGCGCCGCCAGCATCACCAGCTCGGCAAAGCGCAGCACGCCCCACAGATGCCCGGCCAACAAGGCCAGGGCCGATAGCGCGAGGATCAGCTCGATCAAGACCCGCGTTCGCGGAACGCCCAGGGCAATGGGCACCGTCGCGATGCCGGCGGCCGCGTCGCCTTTGAGGTCGCGCAGGTCGTAGACCAGCGTGTACGAGACGGCCAGCGGCAAGAGGAAGAGCGACAGCAGCGCCACCTCCGGCACCAGCGGCACCCGCCGAGACAGCGCCAGCGGATAGCCCACGGAGCTGAGCACCCAGAGCAGGCCGGCGAAGACGTTCTTCACCAGCAGCACCTCCTTCAGCCGCCGCCGCAAGATCGGATAGCTGTAGATGAACGCGCCGGCGTGGAACGCCAGCCGCATGGCGAGCAGCGGCCAGCCCAGCCGCAGCGCCGCGAAGATCGAGAGCGACAACACGCCCAGCGCCAGCCGCGAGAACTCGCGCCCGCTGCGGACCAGCAGCTGCGTTCCTTCGACCTGGTTGAGCGCGTCCTCGCGCAGGTCGGAGCCTCGGTTCCACAGGCCGGCGAGGCCCCAGTCGAGCGCGGCGATGGCGGCAGCCGGCAGCAGGAACTGCCCGGCGAACAGGTAGCCGAACACCGCCGCCGAAAGCCCCGCCACCGCCACCAGATGGAGGCGAAACAGTCCTGCGATCACCGCAGCTCGGCACGCAGGCGCAGGTACCCGGCCAGCTGGAACTCATCGCCGTGGCGCAGCTCGCGCTGCTTCATC
Source organism: Myxococcales bacterium (assembly GCA_036271755.1). GTDB lineage: Bacteria > Myxococcota > Myxococcia > Myxococcales > 40CM-4-68-19 > 40CM-4-68-19. Next base: position 4,808 of record DATBAA010000366.1, read on the forward strand.
CGCTTGCCGCCGAAGAACGTTCCGTGCTCCGAGCCCAGATCCTCCAGCAGCCAGCCGCCGTCCGACTGGGTGATGCGCAGGTGGTTGGTCTCGATCTGCGGCGAGTTGATCCAGACGTTGGCGCGCTTCGAGCTGCCGATGACGCAGGGCAGATCGATCACCTCGAAGGGCATTCCCCGGCCGTCGAGCCCGCGGCCGTCCATCGACAGATAGAGCCGCTGCGGCAAGTACGATGACGCCGCCGG
>DATBAA010000367.1:0-2343 GCA_036271755.1 Myxococcales bacterium
TGATCGTCGGCCTGCTGCTGCGCGATGAGCTTCTGCGCGGCCAGCGAATTGAAGCGCTCCGCGTCCACCTTGGCGCCCTTGAGCTGCGCGCTGTCGCGGTTGAGGGCTCCCTGAGCCTGGTGCAGCTGGTTGTAGAAAGGCCGCGGATCGATCTGCGCGATCTTGTCGCCGGCCTTCACCGGCTGGCCTTCGCGGAACAGCACCTTGTCCATGCGCCCGTCGACCTGGGTGTGGACGGTGATGGTCTTGAACGCGGTCACCGTCCCCAGGCCGTCCAGGTAGATGGGCACGTTCTTGCGCGACACCGGAGCGGCCAGCACGGGCACCGCGCGGTTGGCCGCCGCGGCCGCGTCCTTCGCGCTCTGCGCCGACTTCTCGGAGGTGCGCTTGTGAAGGAAGTACGCGATGAGACCGATGGCCACGACCGCGACGAGGATGATGACGATACGCCGGTCTTTCATGTCGTTCCCCTACTGCCGGCCAAGGGCGCGCAAGAGCTGGGCGCGAGCCGTGGAAAGGTTGTCGTCTGCCTGCACCGATTGCCCGGACGCGGCCGTGAGCGCGACCTGCGCGTCGGTCAGTTCGATGGAGCTGCCGACGCCCACCTGGTAGCGCTGCTCGGCGAGCTTGAGCTGCAGCTTGGCGTTCTCCAGCGCTTCGGCCGTGGCGGAGAGCGAGCTCTTCGCGGCGCGGACCGCCAGCATGGCGGCGTTCACGTCGACGCGGATCTGCAGCTTCTCCAGATCGAGCTGCGCCAGGACGTTGCCCAGGTTTGCCTGCGCCTCGTGCACCTGGGCGACGGTGAGCCCGCCGCCGAAGAGGTTCCAGGTGAGCCCGACGCCGAAGTTGAAGTTGTACCCCAGGTTGTCGAGCGAGGGGCCGCCCTGGGTGAAGTTGGCTTGCCCCGCGATGCTGGGCAGGTAGTTGCCGCGCACCGAGCTGATGGTCAGCTCGTTCACCCGGATCAGCTCCTGGATGGAGGCCACCTCCGGCCGCGCCTTGATCGCCTCTGCCAGGAGCGGGTCCATCTGGCCGTCCTCGACGTCGATGAGCGGGAAGGGCGTGTCGTCCACGTCGTAGTCGGTGTTGTCTTCGCTGCCCATGGCCTGGTTCAAGGTGACCTTGGCGGTCTCGTAGTTGTTCTGCGCCTGGATGAGCGACACCCGCGCGTTGGCCTCGTTGGTCTTCGCCTGGGCGAGCGCGATCTCCGGCTGCGTGCCGGCGCGGACGAAGCCTTCGGTCTGCTGGCGGTGCTTGATCTGCTGGTCGAGCGTGTCCTGCGCCACCTTCACCAGCGCCTTGTCGGCCCGGGTGAGGAAGAAGGTGGAGCGGACGGTGAAGTCGCTCTGCAGGATGGTGGAGAGCTCGGTCGCGCGCTGCGCGTCGGCCTGCGCCTTGGCCGCCTTCCACCTGTCGATGGAGAGGCCGAAGTCGTAGATGAGCTGGGTGAGCGCGATGCTGTCTCGCCAGTTGTTGTGCAGGTGCAGGTTCGAGCCCGTGTCCGTGTCCACCACCGCGCCGCCCGCACCGGTCGTAGTCGTGGTGCCGCCGTTGGTGGTGTTGACGCCCGGCTGCGGGATCAGGTTGCTGGTGGTGCGCAAATACGTGGCGGTCGCGTTGAGCTGCGGCAGGAGCGGCGCGCGCGCTTCGTCCGCCCGGGCCACCGCCGCGTCCGTGTTGGCGCGGGCCTCGCGCAGCTGCGGCTGGTGCTGGCGGGAGGCGTTCACCGCCTCTTCCAGCGTGAGGACCCGGCCGGCAGCGAACAGCGCTGCCAGTAGAACGGCTGTCATGTCGCGCTCCCGGCGAACGAATCGAGGTTGTCGGTGAACTTGCGCAGCGAGTTTCGCAGCGCCGACAGCTCGCGGCTGCTCATGTTCTGCGTGCCCGCGCTGCGCACCGCCTTGGCGATGGGTCCGATGCGCGCGGCCAGCTTCGCGCCGGCGGCGGTCAGCGAGACGCGGGCGATGCGGCGATCCTTGCCGTCGGGCGTGACCTTGAGCAGCCCGCGCCGCCCAAGACCTTCGGCGATGCGCGAGGCGGTGGGCGGGTCCATTCGCTGGCGGCGGGCGATCTCACCCAGCGCCGCGTCGGGCTGTTCGGCCGCGCTGTTGAGGAACCAGAATTGAGGCGGCGTCAGACGAAGCGGCCGCGCATGGCGCAACACCGCCTGCTTGAGGCTGCGGCGCGCGGCGGCGACCAACAAGCCGACTGGTTCTTGTTCTGGCAACATTTGTCGCGGCAAGTAACTGCCCGGCAGCTCCAGGGTCAAGCGGAACCCGCAGCGTGAAATAAACCGCAAGACATTGCACGTGCTTCGCAATAGACCGTCGCGAAACAAACGAA
>DATBAA010000368.1:0-2303 GCA_036271755.1 Myxococcales bacterium
GCCGGCGAGGTGCTGCGCGACGAGCCGCCGCCCGAGCCGCCGCTGGGGCCTCAGTTGATCGCGGTGGAGCACAAGGAGTCGCAGGCGGAGCTGTCGATCTGCTTTCGCGGCCCGCACGAGGACCACGAGGACTTCCCCGCGCTGCGCATCTTGAAGCGCATCCTCGACGACGGCCTCGCCTCGCGCATGCAGCTCGAGCTGGTGGAGAAGAAGGCGCTGGCCTATTCGGTGGGCGCGGGCATGGAGGGCTTCTCCGACTGCAGCGTCTTCGAGGTCGGCTGCGCCTGCGCGCCGCGCAAGTCTCCGGCGGCGCTGAACGAGATGATCAAGCTGCTCGCCGATCTGCGCGACACCGACGTTCCGGACGACGAGCTGGAGCGGGCCAGGCGGAAGACGCGCATGTGGCTCGAGTTCTCGCTCGATTCGCCGGCGGAGATGATCGGCTGGTTCGGCGGCGGCGAGCTCTTGCGGCCGCCGGCGGAGACCTTCGACCAGTGGCTGGCACGCATCGAGAGCGTCACCGCGGCCGACCTGCGCCGCGTCGCCGCCCGCTACTTCCGCCGCGAAGCCTTGACCGCGGTGGCCGTGGGTCCGCTCGCGCAGGTCTCCCGCAAGCTGCGCGACGCGGTGGAAAGCGGGCTGTGACCGATCCGTTCGGCGGGCTCCCGCAGCCGCCCGCGCCGCCGGCACCACCGCGGCGCCGTCTCCCGCCGGCCACCACGGCGCTGATCGGACTTTGCGCTCTCGCCTTCGCGGGGCAGGCCATCCTCGGCCACGATCTTCAAGTCATCGACCCGGTGGCGCTCTTCCGCATGGGCGCGAACTTCGCCCCGGCCATCCTCGACGGCGATTGGTGGCGGCTGGGCGCGTGCGTCTTCCTGCACATCGGCTGGCTGCACTTCCTCTCCAACATGTTCTCGCTCTGGTACATAGCCTCGGAGCAGGAGATGATCTTCGGGTCGAACCTGACGCTGGGCTTCTTCGCCGCCACCGGGCTCGCCAGCAGCCTCGCCGCGCTCGGCTGGGGGCTCTCGCATCCGGCCATCGTGGCCGGCGCGTCGGGCGCCATCTTCGGGCTGCTCGGCGCCACCGTCGCGTTCCTCTTCCGCATCCGCTCGCGCATTGCGCCGCAAGAGCGCGCCGAGATCCGCAGGCGCCTCTTCGTCACCTTTCTCTTGAACGTGGCCGTCGCCTTCAGCTTCCCGGTCAGCACGGCGGCCCACCTGGGCGGGCTCTTCGCGGGCTTCGTCCTGGGCCTGCTCGCGCCGCACCGCGCGCTGCCGCCCCGCTTCTGGCAGAAGCCCACGCGCTGGTTCGTCATCGGCTGCGTGCTGGTGCTGGCGTCGATGGCGGGCGCGGCCGTGGCCCGCGCGGTGAAGCCCAAGCCGCGCGAGCTGCGCGGCAACGGCGCGGAGGCGAAGATCGACGGCCTCTTCATCCCCGTCGAGCCGGGAATCGCCGACCTGCCCGGAGCCGCGCGCCTGCGCATCTCGCGCGAAAAGTCGCCGCCGCCGGCCGGGGCTGGAGTGCAGATGGGTGGACGCACCTGGGTGCGCGACCAGGTCGAGAAAGACGTGGAGCGGCTCTCCACCGAAGACGGTTCGGGTAGCCTCGTCATCGAGTTGGGCGGCTGCGATCAGCCGATCTGCAAAGGCGACAGCGGCGAGAAGTTGCTCGATCTCACCGCCCGCTCGCTTCGCGCTTCGCCATAAGCCGCGTACTTTTCTTCACGCTTCCGCGCGGCGCTCGCGTGATAGATTCAAATGGATGCGCGAGTTCCTCTACCGCCTCGTTCAACGCCTCCACGACGAGGCCCGGCCGCTCTCGCGCAATAAGCATTTCCACGCGTTCGAGGGAGAATCGCGGCGCGCGCTGCGCATCGACCGGCACCTGCGCGACCTCGAAGCGCATCTGGAAAAGCTGCGCGAGATCGGCAAGCGCCCGCGCGTTCGTGCATTACCGGACGGTGGTGTTCAATTGGTATTACCTCACCCGACGTTGGCGGTCGTGCGTACGGCTACGCTCTCGGCGGAAGAGGCTGCATTGCTGGCGCGCCATCCCGCGGGCGCGTGGGCATTGGGTGAAACCGGGCTCCCGGCCGCAGCAGCAGCGGTCAAGCAAGGTTAGCCAGTCAACCAACCAATCAGGGGCTCCCCCTTGAAACGACCCCGCGCCTGTCCCTATCCTCGATAGGGCCGGCGTGAAGCTTTTTCGATTCGCGGCGGTTACATGCAGTGGATGGCATTAAAGGCCCCCTGACGGGAGCCGCTTGCGAAAGGCAGATCGGCAATGGCGACTGGGAC
>DATBAA010000369.1:0-5247 GCA_036271755.1 Myxococcales bacterium
AGCGGCACCAGCTTCGAACGCCGCCGCCAGACGTAGCGATTCTGCGTCATCAACAGAAAGGTCCCGCCGGGCTTCAACAGATCTGCGATGCGCGCGACGCAAGCTTCCTGGTCGTACATATGCGCGATCGAATCGGCGCTCATGATCAGATCGAAGGGCGGCTGCAGCTCGAGCTGCAAGAAGTCGCCGGCCAGCAGCTTCACGCCCGGGTGCCGCTTCTGGCCGTCTTCAATGGCGCCCGGCGAGAGATCCGTGCCCCAGGCCTCGGCCACGAAGGGCAGGACGGAGCTCGCCAGCCAGCCCGTCCCGCAGCCCACATCCAGAACGCGCGCGCCTTTGGGCAGCCTGGCCGCGACCCCGGCGGCCACCCGCGCTTGCGCCTCCATGAAGGTGTCCAGGCCGTCGCGGAAGCGCCAGGTGCTGTTCCACGAGTTCCAGAACTCCTGCTGCTCGGTCAGCGGCGGCGGAGCGTCGGGTCTGGATTCGCCGATCGAGGCCATGCGTCGGCCTTACCATACGGAAGCTTGTTGGACGCGCGGAACTGCACTACCGTCCGCGCGAAATGACTGCCTCCTGCCGCTTCTGCCAGGCCCCACTGACCGAGACGTTCTGCGATCTGGGGATGTCTCCGCTCTGCGAAAGCTACCTGCCCGCGGACAAGCTCAATCACATGGAGCCGTTCTATCCGCTCCGGGTCTATGTGTGCGGCAACTGCTTTCTGGTGCAGCTGGAGCAGTACGTCTCCGCCGCCGAGATCTTCACCGAGTATGCCTACTTCTCGTCCTTCGCCAGCTCGTGGGTGAAGCACGCGGAGGATTACACGGTGGCGATGATCGACCGCTTCAAGCTGGGCGCGGACAGCCTGGTGGTCGAGCTGGCCAGCAACGACGGCTACCTGCTGCAGCACTTCGTCAAACGCGGCGTGCCCGCGCTGGGCATCGAGCCGGCGGCCAACGTCGCCAAGGCGGCGGAAGAGAAGGGCGTCAAGACGCTGGTGAAGTTCTTCGACGAGAAGCTGGGCGCGGAGCTCGCCGGCCAGGGCAAGCAGGCCGACTTGATCGCCGCCAACAACGTGCTCGCGCAGGTGCCGGACGTGAACACCTTCGTGGCCGGCATCGCCAGGCTCTTGAAGCCCACGGGCACGGCCACCATTGAATTTCCCCACCTGCAGCAGCTGGTGGAGAACAACCAGTTCGACACCATCTACCACGAGCATTTTTCCTACTTCTCGCTGCTCTCGGTGGAGAAGATCTTCGCAGCCCACGGCCTCCAGATCGTCGACGTCGAGGAGCTCTGGACGCACGGCGGCTCGCTGCGCATCTACGCGCAGCACCAAGGCTCGCCTTCGCAGCGCGTGCTCGACTTGCGCGCCCGCGAGGAGAAGCTTGGCTATGGGAAGTTGGAGACCTATCGCGCCTTCGAAGAGCAGGTGCGCGGCACCAAGCGAAAGCTTTTGACGCTATTGATTGAAGCGAAGAACGCGGGCAAGCGCGTGGCTGGCTACGGCGCGCCCGGCAAGGGCAACACGCTGCTCAACTACTGCGGCATCCGCGAGGATCTGGTCGCCTTCACGGTGGACAAGAATCCATACAAGCAGGGCAGGTTCCTGCCCGGCACGCATATCCCCATCTATGCGCCGGAGAAGATCGATCAGGAGAAGCCCGACTACATCTTGATCCTGCCCTGGAACTTCAAGGACGAGATCTTGAAGCAGCTGGCGCACGCGCGCTCTTGGGGTGCGAAGTTCATCGTGCCCATTCCGGAAGCGACGGTGCTCTGAGATGCTGTCCGCCTACCTGGGACGGCCGGGCGCGCCGCTGACCATGCTCTGCATCGGCGCGCACTGCGACGACTTGGAGATCGGCGCGGGCGGCACCATCTTGCGGATGCTCGCGGAGCGGCCCGGCTCGACGGTGCGCTGGGTGGTCTTCTCCTCCAACGTCGAGCGCGCGGGCGAGGCGCGCAGGTCTGCCGCGGAGATGCTGGCTGGCGCGGGCCAGACGCAGGTGGAGGTGCACGAGTTTCGCGAGAGCTTCTTTCCGCACCAGGCCTCAGCCATCAAGGAGCAGTTCGAGCGCCTCAAGGCCTCGATCAATCCGGATGTGGTGCTGACCCACCGTCCGGCCGACCTGCACCAGGATCACCGCACGCTCGGCGAGCTGACCTGGAACACCTTTCGCGACCACGCCGTCCTCGAATACGAGATCCCCAAATACGAGGGAGATCTCGGGCAGCCACATCTCTTCGTGCCGCTGAGCAAAGAGACGGCGCGGCGAAAGATCGAGCTGCTGGTGAAGCACTTTCCGTCGCAGGCGGGCAGGCGCTGGTTCAAGGCGGAGAACTTCGAGGCCATCCTTCGGCTGCGCGGCATCGAATGCAACGCTCCCGACGGCTTTGCCGAGGCGTTCCACGCCCGCAAGCTCGTGCTGTAAGGTAGGACGCACATCCGCGCACTTGCTGAAGATTTTTGGCGGTGCCCGCTCGTTTCGCATAGAGTCACGGCGGACTTTTTCTAAAAGAGAGAGACGGCTATGCGCGTTCTGGTCACGGGTCACCGCGGCTTCATCGGAGCGGTGATGGTTCCCCTGCTGCAGAAGGCTGGTCACGACGTGACCGGGCTCGACACCAACCTCTTCGCAGACTGCGCGTTCTCGCCGCAGCTCGCGGAGGTGAAGTCCATCAACCGCGACCTGCGCGACGTGACCAAGGCCGACGTGGAGGGCTTCGACGCCATCGTCCACCTGGGCGCGCTCTCCAACGATCCGCTGGGCGATCTCGACGCAGAGCTGACCTACGACATCAACCACCGCGCCAGCGTGAAGTTGGCCACGCTCGCGCGCGAGGCAGGCGTGGGCCGCTTCGTCTTTTCATCCTCCTGCAGCAACTACGGCGCTTCGGGCGGCGAGGCCATGCTCGACGAGAACGCCGCCTTCAATCCGGTGACGGCCTACGGCATCTCGAAGGTTCGCGCCGAGAAGGACCTGGCGGAGCTGGCCACCAAGAGCTTCACCACCGTCTTGCTGCGCAGCGCCACCGCGTACGGCGTCTCGCCGCAGCTTCGCTGCGACATCGTCTTGAACAACCTCACCGCGCACGCCGTCGCCACCGGCAAGGTGCTGATCAAGAGCGACGGCTCGCCCTGGCGGCCCATCGTTCATGTGGAAGACATCTGCCGCGCCTTTGCCGCGGTGCTCGAAGCGCCGCGCGAAGCCGTGCACGGACAAGCCTTCAACGTCGGCCGCACCGAGGAGAACTACCGCGTGCGCGAGCTGGCCGAGATCGTGCGCGACACCGTCCCGGGCTGCACCATCGAGTTCGCCGGCGGAGCCTCTGCCGACGCCCGCAACTACCGCGTCGACTCGTCGAAGATCGCCCGCGTGCTGCCGAACTTCAAGCCGCAGTGGACGGCGCGCAAAGGAGCGAAGCAGCTCTACGAGGCCTTCAGCGCGGCGAAGATCAAGCTCGAGGACATCGAGGGCAACCGCTATCGCCGGCTGGGCGAGCTGAAGCACCTGCTCTCGTCCGGCAAGCTCGGACCGGATCTCCGCTGGCGCGCTTGACGTGGCCTCTGCACCGCGCGTCAGCGTCGTCACGCCGTTCTACAACACCGCGAAATACCTCGAGGCGTGCATCCAGAGCGTGCTCGGACAGACGCTGACGGACTTCGAATACATCTTGGTCAACAACCACAGCACCGACGGCTCGCGCGACATCGCCGCGCGCTACGCCGCGCTGGACCCGCGCATCCGCCTCGTCGACAACCCCGCTTTCGTCGGCCAGGTGGAGAACTACAACGGCGCGCTGGCGCTGATCTCGCCCGGGACGCGCTGGGTGAAGCTCATCCAGGCCGACGACGAGCTCCTGCCCGAAGCGCTCTTCAGCCTCGTGCAGGCCGGCGAGAAGAGCCCGCGCATCGGCCTCGTCGGCTCGCTCTTCTTGAAAGGCGACAAGCCGAGCGGCGGCGGCTTGCCGCTGGGCACCACGCAGATCGACGGCCGCGAGCTGTGCCGGCGCATGCTCCTCACCGACTGCTTCCCGCTGGGCTCTCCGAGCTCGGTGCTCTACCGCGCGGACCTGGTGCGCGCGCGAAAGCCTTTCTATGCCTTGGGCCGCTATCACGAGGACACCGAGGCCGCTTACGAGATCCTGCTCGAGCACGACTTCGGCTTCGTCCATCAAGTGCTGTCGTTCTTGCGCACCGACAACGTCTCCATCATGTCGGCCGCGCGCCGCTTCAGCCCGGACGCGCTCGATCATTTGATCGTGCTCTCGAACTACGGCGCGCGCGTGCTGCCGCCGGAAGAGTACCAGCAGAAATTCTATTGGGAGTGGCGCGCCTACATGGGCTTTCTGGGCGAGAGCGTCTGGATGCGCCGCGAAAAGGAGTTCTGGAAATACCACCGCGACGGCTTGTCACAGACCGGTCACGCGCTCACCTGGCGCGAGCTCTTGCCGGCGACGCTGCACACCGGCGTGAGGCTCTTTCTCAGTCCATTGACGACCGTGCGGCAGTGGCGTTCGCGAGGGCGTCCCCAATGACCGCAGTGTATGGTGCGCCGCGATGAGCTCCCGCGCGCTGGTCGCCAAAAACGCATTCTTGATGGTGCTCTCGCAGCTGGTGACGAACGGGCTCTCGTTCGTCACGCTGCCGCTCCTGGCGCGGACCTTGGGCTCCACCGACTACGGCATCTGGTGGCTGGCGGTCTCGGTGTCGTCGTTCGCGGCCATCTTCATGGAGGCGGGCCAGGACGGCTATGCCTCGCTGGCCGTCGCCCGGCAGCGCGAGCGCGCGGCGGAGTATCTGGCCACCACCGCAGCGCTGCGCTTCATCCTCACGCTGGTCATCCTGCCGTTCCTCTTCGGCGCGACCTTCTTGCTCAAGTACGACTGGAACACGCGCGAGACCATTTTGCTGCTCTTCGTCTCCTGCATGCCCGCCTATATCGCCCGCGGCGCCATGTCGGCCGTGCGCGGTCTGGAGAAGATGGGCTGGCCCGCCGCCGCGAGGATCGGCACCGAGTGCGTGCACACCGCGGCGCTCTTCATCGGCGTCTGGATGGGCGTGCGGCTGCGCGGGTTCGCCATCGTCGAGATCTCCGCCGCCGTCTTCGAGCTGATCCTCAGCGCCTGGCTGATCGGGCGGTTGAAGCTGGGCCGGTGGAAGCCCACCATGGCCGCCGCCAAGGACATGCTCAAGGGCGGCGCGCCGTTCTTGCTCTGGTCCGGCTTCCTCATCCTCCAGCCCAG
>DATBAA010000370.1:0-6524 GCA_036271755.1 Myxococcales bacterium
CGGTTGCCCGCAGTACGCGCTGGTCATCGCCCGCGAGAGCAGCACCGGCGCCTGGACCACCGAGCAGGTGCCGGCCGCGCTCGACGGCGGCTCGCTGACTGGACACTACGGCCTCAGCCTGGCGTTCGATCCGCAGAACAACCCGGCGGTCGCGTACATGGGCGGCGACATCTCCTTCAACGACCCGGACGGGGTGCACGACGACCGCTGGATCGCAAGCCTCGCGTCCGGCGACGGCCCCACCGCGGCGCGGCTTCCCTCCGACCTGGTGATCGCGCGCAAGAGCGGCACCACCTGGACCCGGACCACGCTCGCCACCAGTTCCGACAGCATCGTCAGCGACAAGGCGCAGACGACCAGCAACGTCGACGATCAGGGAGCCGTCACCGGCCTCTGGGCGAGCTTGCTCTTCGACAGCGACAGCTCGTTCCACGTCGTCACCCGCGATGTGCACTTCGGCGCCGACGCGAGCGCCTACGACGCCTCCAACACCGAGTACGCGCACTTCAGCAGCGCCGGAGCCAAGGTCACCGGCGAGATCGTCACCAGCCGCATCTTCCCGCTCGCGCCGGTCACGCAGCAGATCCACGGCGGCGGCACCTACTCGCACCTGGTCCTCGCGGCCGACGGCCAGCCGGCGGTCTCCTTCTCCACCGACGCGGCGGCCCCGAACGGCGCGGCGCAGGTGTGGTTCGCCAAGCGCACCGCGGCCAACACCTGGACCCGCACGCAGGTGGCCAACAACCAGGGCCGCGTCGGCCACGGACCTTCGCTCGCCTTCTCGCCCACGCAGGGCTACGCCATCGGCCTCATCGGCGGCGTGGTCGGCGACGGCGACCTGCAGGTCTCCTTCTCCGCCGACGGCGTCACCTGGCCCACGTCTCCCAACACCGTCGAAGCCCTGGGCGACACCGGCTATCACCCCGCCGTCGCCTGGAGCGGCAGCACGCTGGGCCTGCTCTACGGCTTCTGCCACGGCACCACCTTCTCGGGCACGACGCCCTGCGATCCGGTGGCCCAGCAGTTGCGCTTCCGCATCCCCGGCGCCAACGGTCCGCTCAGCACCTGGAGCAACATCGAGGTGGTGACGCCCACGCTGCTGGTCCCCGACGCCACCGCGCTGGTCGCCGACAGCTCGGGAAAGTTCGTCGCCATCTGGAAGGAGCCGGGCTCTGGCCTCAAGTTCTCGCGGAGAACCCCGTGAAGCGCGCGGCGCTGTTGCTCCTCTTCTGCGCGGCCTGCGGCGGCTCGACGAAGTTGGAAGGAAGCCTCGGCTCGGACGTCTCGCTGACCTATACGACGGTGCTCATCCAGAGGACGCCCAGCGCCATCGGCATCGTCTTTCAAACGCCCACGCCCGGACAGAGCGGCGAGGACATCGTCCTCAAGGTCACCGCCACCATCTCGGACCTGGACTTGACGAAGCCCCTGACCATCGATCTGGCCGAAGCGCTCACCGGCGGCGCCCAGCGCGGCTCGGTGGTGCGCGTGGTCAGCGGCGACACCCGCGGCACGCTGCCCGCCATCCAGCGCGGCACGCTGACCTTCGACGACCCGCCCGTGGTGGGAACGCACGTCTCGGGCAACCTCAACGTGCTCTTCCAGGCCGGCGCGGTCTTCGGCGCAGGCAAGACCGTCTTCGGCAACTTCGACAGCACCGTCACGGTGCCAGGCCAATGACCTCGCTACTGCGGCGGAAGGATGCTGACTTCCAACAGGTAGTCGGCCTGGGCGTCGCTGAACACCTCGATGAGGTGATCGCCGGCGGTGGACACCTGCTGGGTGCGCGACCAGACGCGGTCGGCGCCTGCCTCGGCGAAGATGTCGGTGCCGCCGTTGTCCATGGAGTAGCGGGCCGAGCAGCCCACTTCGGAGTAGCCGACCTCGGTGTCGGTGCCGGGCGAGCTCTCGCTTTGGAAGAAGAGCGAGACCTTCAAGTTGGCGGCGCCGGTGGTGCGCACGATGGCGCGGCGGGTGCCGCCCTGCGCGAACGAGCCGGAGGTGTAGTTGGTGCCGTCCAGCACGCAGCCCGCGAAGGTGGCGCAGACGGGAATGTTCGCGCCGCAGGTCACCAGCGCGCGGCCGGCGGTGAAGTCGTCCTCGGCGGCGCCGCAAGCAGCGCAGAGACAGAGGCCACAAAGGGCGAGCAGATGCGCAAAGGAACGAGCCATGAGGGGCGCACCATGACAGACCTTCGCGCGCGGCGGAATGTGGCCGCAAAGACCACCTTGATCGCCTGCGCCCTGCTCTGCGCCTGCGCCCCCAAGGTCTCGCTTCGCGTTCCGCAAGAAGCGCTGGCCGAGCTGCCGTTGGAACGGCGCCTCACCCTGCTCGACGCGGAGAACGACTACCTGGCAGCGGTCGATGCGCGCGACGCGCAAGAGGAGCAGCTGCAGCGCGCCGAGTCGCAGCACAAGGACGCCGAGCAGCGCAAACGCGAGGCGGAGCAGAACCTCTCGCGGGCGAAGGATCAGAGCGAGAACAACACTGCGGTGGCCGGCGCGGCGCTGCACGAAGGCGAGACGCGGCTGGTGTTGAGCGACCGCGAGCTCGACGCGCAGCGCGCCGAGCTGCACCTGTCCGATGCGCAGCTGATGGTGGCCGAGGCCCGCTTCGAGCTGATGCGCGCCAACGAGGTCTCGGCCGCCGCGTTGGGACATTCACGGGGAGTGAAGCCGGAGAAGTATCAGCAGCAGATCGACGAGCTGGGCAAGGTGGCGGCGCTGCGCGAGACCGAGGCGAAGGCGAAGCGCGCCGAGGCCGACGCGGCGAACGTCAAGTGGCAGGCGGCGCGCGCGGACCTGACCCGGCTCACGGGCGGAGCCCAAGGCTCGGCCTGGGTGCAGTAGCTACTTCTATTTCGCCGCGCACCGCGCACGCAGCTTCGCGAGGCGCGCTTCGTACTCCGCCGGCGGCCGGTCGACGAAGACGGCCATGCGCAGCGCGCGCCGCTGCAGCTTCTCGGCCTTGTCGCACTGCCCAAGTCCCACGGCCACCTCCGCCAACGTGTCGAGGTGCGACGGATTCCACGGCGCCAGATCGACCGCGCGATTCGAATATGCCAGCGCCTCTTTGGCGCGGCCGTCTCTCGCCAGCAGCCAGGCGAGGTTGTTGTTGCAGGTGGCGCAGTCTGGCCCGACGGCCACCGCCTGGCGAAGCGCCTTCTCCTCCTCCGCCGGATCGGCCGTGGCCGCGGCAAGGCCAAGCCAGCCCGCGTAGTCCAAAGGCGCGTCCTGCGCGATGGCCCGCGCGCTCTCGACGCCGGCCTTCTTCTTCAAGCTCGAAAGCCAGAGAAGAATGGAAGGATTCTTGGGGTCGTCCGCGCGCGCCTTCTCCAGCTCCTCGAGCTGCTGGCGGCGGCGCTCCTCTTCGTCCTTGGGCCAATCCTTACGCAAGAGCGCCACCCAGAGGCGCCTGGCCGGAAAGGGCCGCTGGACAATGGCGAACTCGGCCTGCATCTCAATCAAGGCCGTCTTGAAGCGTCCGTCGCGGCGATAGGTGGAGAGGTCTGCATAGAGGGAAGCCATCTGCTGCTCATTCGAGGTGGTGAGATCGGGAAAAGCGGCGCGCCACGCGTCGTCCCAATCTTCGCCGTCCGCCAGGCGCTTCTGGAACGCGCCCAGCTCGCGCCCCTGGGTATTCCAGAGCCAGTGATAGAGCAGCCAGCTGGAGTCGTAGAAGGTCTCCGGCTTCGCGTCCCGGTCCGCGGCGCCGGCGTTGAGCAGCCTGGCAGGAGGCATGATGCCGACCTTGCCGTGGATGAAGCCGTTCATCTTGGGCAAGATCTCGCCGGCCGCGCCGCTGACGTCTGCGACGCGCCCCGGAACGTCGATGCGCACCGGCGACCGCCCCAGCGTCTCGACGAACTGCGCCAGCCCCTCGGCGTACCACTTCTTCTGCTGCGGATAGATGTAATAGGAGATCGCGTGCGCCAGCTCGTGCGCCACCAGCTGCGGCAGATGCAGGCAGTAGTAGGCCGGCGCGACGATGATGGGCCCCGAGTTGGCGACGCCGTGCGTGTAGTAAGCCGCGACGTAGCCGGCGGAAGCGAGCGGAGTGAAGACGTCTCCCCCGGCCGGAACGAAGAGCCGGATGTGGCCGGCATACTCCGCGTGGGCCCCGGCCAGCAGCAGCAGATCGGCCGCGCGCAGCGACTCGAAGGTGCCCATGATGGTCTGGGCGTCCTCCTGGCTGACGTCGGTGTCGAGGATGAAGTGCTCGCTCTCGTACTCCTGCCATTCGATGGCCGGCACCGAGGGGATCCGCCTCTGCGCGCAGGCGAGCAGGCAGACGGCGAGCAGCAAACGCTTCATTTGCCGGCGCAGCGGGCCTTCAATGCTTCGAGCCGGGCCTCGCTCGCCTCCTTGGGCTGGCCGGCGGAGATCTCCATCCGCGCGGCGCGCGTCTGCAGCTGCACCGCTTGCGGGCACTTGCCGACCTGCACGGCTACCTCGGCCAGCGTCTCGATGGCGCTCGCGTCCCACGGGGCCAGATCGAGCGCGCGGTCGGCGAACACCAAGGCCTCTTTGGCGCGTCCGCTGGTGGCCAGGATCCAAGCCAATTGATTGTTGCAGGCCGCGCACTCCTTGCCCAGCTCCACCGCCTTGCGCGCCGCCTTCTCCTTCTCCGCCGGGTCGGTCGAAGCCAGGCTCAGGGCATACCAGCCGCGGAAGTCTTCCGGTGCTCCCTGGGCGGTGGCGCGCGCGGTCTCGGGCGTGAATTTGCCCTCGAAGGAGGCCTGCTGCAGCTGCACCCAGGGGTTGGCCGGATCTTCAGCGCGGGCCTTGGCCAGCTCGCGCCGCCGGACCTGCAGCCGCTCCTCTTTCTTCTGCGGCTTCTCCTGCCGCAAGCGGAGCAGCCACAAGCGCACCTCGGCAGGCGAGACGGGCTGGTATTCGACTTTATATTCGAATTTGGCTTCAATCCTGGCCATGACGAACTTGCCTTCGCGCCGGTAGGCGAAGAGCTCGGCGTCCAGCGCCTCCATCTGCCCGGCATCGGAAGAATCGAGATCGGGAAAATTCGCCAACCAGACCTTCCGCGGATCTTCGCCGTTGGCGAGCTGCTTCTGGAAGGCGGTCAGCGCCGGGCCGCGCGTGTTCCACAGCCAGTGATAGAGCAGCCAGCTGAACATCCGGTAGGACTCGGTCTCGTCCTCGCCCTGCCAGTTGATCAGGTCGGCGCCGGGCATGCCCAGGTCGCTGCTGAAGAGGAGAAAGCCCTCCGGCAGCCCGCCCACCGACGCCGGCGGAAACGATGCGTGCCGCACCTGCGAGTCCCGGGAGAGAATGAGCGACTCTCCGCCTTTGGAGGCCAGCGTCTGCACGAACTGCGAGATGCCCTCGGCGAACCAGCGCGGCTGCTCGGGAAAGAGATAGTAGCTGACGGCGTGCGCCAGCTCGTGGGCCACCGCCTCGGGCTCTTCCAAAAACCAGCTCACCGGCGCCAGCAGCACCGGCTCCGAGTACGGCCCGCGGGTGTAGAAGATCTCGTTCCAATCGCGGGCCACCTCCGAGAAGATCCCCGGCAGCGAGCTGGGCGCGAAGACGCGAATGTGTCCTGGCAGCTCGACGTCGCCGCCGGCCAGGACTTGAAGATCGCCGGCGCGAAGCTTCTCCAGCTGCGTCAGCATCAAGCCGACTTGATCGTCGGGCGCGTCGGTGTCGAGGATGAAGTGCGCGGTCCGGAATTCGGCCCAATTGGCCGAGCCGCCCAGCGGGTCGTAGGCGGCGCTGGCCGGCCTGGAGACGGGCCTGTTGGTGGCGCAGGCGGCGCAGCCAAGCAATGCAGCGAGGGCGAGCCGTCGAGAAGTCATCTTCGCGCTTGTCGCCCGGGACGCGCGCCACCGTCAAGTCACTAGCTCGCTAGGGCAAAGTCACCAGCTCGGAATTGGTCAGGACCAATGCCGCGTCGGGCGGGTTGCGGCTATTGCCCGTCAGCACCACCGGCACCACCGCCAGCCGCGCGATGCCCGGCACCAGCGGCTTGCCCAGCGGCGCCTGGATGAACCAGACATAGATTTGATTGGTGCCCGCCTTGATCGGATTTCCCAATCTATCGACGCTGGCGCCGGTGGGCAGCAGCTGCACGTTGGCCACCCGCATCGAGATGCAGTCGGTGGTGTCTCCCGCCGCGGCGACGGCGGTGTCGACGCGATAGCGATAGCCGTCGTCGCTCTGCAGCGTCTGATCGGACGACCAGGGGTCGCTGTGGATGATCAGCTCTTGCAGGTTGGTGGTGCCGTCGTTGTCGTAGTCGAGGCTGGCGTCGTTGACCAGGTAGTTGGTGCTGGCGGCGTATTCGACCAGGTCGGGCGCGCCGTCGCCGTCGGTGTCGACCAGGCTGGGGTCGGTGCCCAGGAGCTTCTCTTCGCAGTCGGTGAGGCCGTCGCCGTCCGTGTCGGAGATGAACTCGGCGGCGGTGCACTGCGGGACGACGTTGGCCACCAGCGGATCGAACCCCAGCGACGAGAGCCGCACCTCGACGCCGTCGGAGATGCCGTCGCCGTCGGTGTCGGGGTTGAA
>DATBAA010000371.1:0-2044 GCA_036271755.1 Myxococcales bacterium
CCTTCGACATCTCGGTGCTGGAGCTCAACTCCGGCGTCTTCGAGGTGAAGGCCACCAACGGCGACACCTTCCTGGGCGGCGAGGACTTCGACCAGCGCATCGTCGACTTCTTGAGCGAGAAGTTCCGCAAGGCCAACAACATGGACCTGCGCAAGGACCGCATGGCGCTGCAGCGGCTCAAGGAAGCTGCCGAGCGCGCCAAGCACGAGCTGTCGTCCGCCACCGAGACGGACGTGAACCTGCCCTTCATCGCGGCGGACGCCTCCGGCCCCAAGCACCTGACCGAGACGATGACCCGCCAGCAGTTGGAAGAGCTGGTCAGCGACCTCGTCCAGCGCACCGTCGAGCCGTGCAAGACCGCTTTGAAGGACGCCGGAATCAGCGCCAAGGAGATCGACCGCGTCATCCTGGTCGGCGGCATGACGCGCATGCCGCGCGTGCAGGCGGTGGTGCAGCAGTTCTTCGGCAAGGACCCGCACAAGGGCGTGAACCCGGACGAAGTGGTGGCCATCGGCGCGGCCATCCAGGGCGGCGTGCTCAAGGGCGAAGTGAAGGACGTGCTGCTGCTGGACGTGACGCCGCTGTCATTGGGCGTCGAGACGGCCGGCGGCGTCTTCACCAAGATCATCGAGAAGAACACCACCATTCCGGCGCGCAAGTCGCAGGTCTTCTCCACCGCGGTGGACAACCAGCCCATCGTCAACGTCCACGTCTTGCAGGGCGAGCGCGAGATGGCCGCCGACAACAAGACGCTGGCGCGCTTCGAGCTGGTGGGCATTCCGCCGGCGCCTCGCGGCGTGCCGCAGATCGAAGTTGCCTTCGACATCGACGCCAACGGCATCGTCCACGTCAGCGCCAAGGATCTGGGCACCGGCAAGCAGCAGAGCATCCGCATCGTCGCCAGCTCCGGCCTGACCGAGCAGGAGATCCAGCGGATGGTGGGTGAGGCCGACGCCCACAAGTCGACCGACAAGAAGAAGAAGGAGTTGGCCGACGTGAAGAACTCGGCCGACGGCCTCATCTACACCACCGAGAAGGCGCTGGAGGAGTACGCAACGCTCCTTCCGCCCAAGGACATGGCCGAGATCAGGGCAGATTTAGAGGCCTTGAAGGGCATCGTCGACTCGGACGATCTGCCCAAGATCAAGGCGGGCGTGCAGCGGCTCGAAGGCTCGGCGTATCGCATCGCCGACGCGCTCTATTCGAGCAACGACGATAAAAAGCCGGCGCCGGAGAAGAAGTAGCTTCCGCGGCGCGTTTGACAAGCTCAGCGCACGCCTTACGTTACCGCGAGGGCGGCGCTCGCCCGCCTGCCTGAGGAGCCTGTCTTGCCGGTGCAGAAACGCGACTATTACGAAGTGCTCGGGGTGATGCGGACCGCGTCAGGCCAGGAGCTGAAGACTGCCTTCCGCAAGCTGGCGGTGCAGTACCACCCGGACAAGAACCCGGGCGACCACGCCGCGGAAGAGATGTTCAAGGAGTGCTCCGAGGCGTACGAGGTCCTGCAAGACCCGGACAAGCGCTCGAAGTACGATCGCTTCGGACACCAGGCGCCGGGCGGCTTCGGGCCCAGCCCGTTCGACGCGGGCTTCACCGGCAACATCAACGACATCTTCGGCGACATCTTCGGAGAGATCTTCGGGCAGCGCGCCCGCGGCCAGCGCGGCGGCGGCGGCAAGGCCCGCGGCGCCGACCTGCGCTACAACCTCGAGGTCTCGTTCACCGAGGCGGCCTTCGGCAGCGAAGCCAAGGTGAAGATTCCCCGCCACAAGCAGTGCGCCACCTGCCACGGCTCGGGCGCCAAGCCCGGCACCAGCCCCAAGACCTGCCCGGCCTGCAACGGCGCCGGGGAATTGCGCATGACGCAGGGGTTCTTCCAGATCTCACGCACCTGCGGCCAGTGCCAGGGCTACGGCAAGGTCGTCACCGACCCGTGCCAGACTTGCAGAGGCCAAGGCAAAGTAGAGAGCGACAGCGTGCTCACGGTGAAGGTGCCCCCGGGCGTCGATACCGGCCAGCGCCTCAAGTACACCGGCGAAGGCGA
>DATBAA010000372.1:0-2955 GCA_036271755.1 Myxococcales bacterium
GGCCACGCCATCCTCCAGCTCGCGGCGCGGCACCCTGCGGCTGGGCTGCCCGCGAGCGTGGCCTTTTTTCGCGATGCCGGCGCGCTGTTCCTGACCAGGGTCGCAGCGGCGCCAGGTCTCGCCTTGCAAGGCAAGCTGCCACCGCCGGCCGGCGACCTGGCCCGCCTCGTCCGCGGCGCTCCGCCCCTGACGGGCGGCGAGTATCTGAACGAGCAGGCGATGGAGGCTCTGTGGAACGCGCTCCAAATCGCGCTGCGAAGCGATCTCGAGCGGATGCCCGCTCCCGCGGCTGGACATCCGGCCGCACCGCTCGACCGCTGGTTCGCGGAGCGCAACCCGGCCTGGCATGCGGTCGGGCGGGTCTGCTTCCATCTGGCGGAGAACAAGGCGGACGCGGAGCGGCCCTTTGCCTTCCTCGCCACCTACACGACGAGGCTCTCGCGCGAGGCGAGGCCGCAGCATCGGCCGCTGGGAGAGGCTCTCCGCGACTTCGCCGGGGACAAGACCGCTTTGCTCTCGCTGCTCTTGCCGGTGCAGCGGGCGGCGGCGGAGAGCGCGCCGGTGAAAGAGCTCGTGGACAGCGGTCAAATCTATCAAACCCTCTTCTGGACCGCGGACGAGGCGTATCGCTTCCTGCAGGAGGTGCCGGCGCTCGAGGCCTCTGGCTTGACCGTGCGCGTGCCCGACTGGTGGAAGAGCCGGCCGCGGGTGACCGCGCAGGTGAGGATGGGCGGGAAGGCGCCGGCGGCCTTGGGTCTCCAGGCGCTGATCGACTTCGACCTGCGTCTGGCCGTCGCGGGCGAGACCTTGAGCGAGCAGGAGTGGCGCGCGCTGACGAAGGCGCAGAGCGGGCTTGCGCTGGTGCGCGGCCGCTGGGTCGAGCTCGACCGGCAGAAGCTCGACGCCGTGCTCGCCCATTGGAAGGCGGTGCAGAACGAGCCCGTCTCTCTTCTCGAAGCGATGCGGCTGCTCGCCGGAACCACCCAGGGGGCCGATGCGCCGGAGCCGCTCGACAGGGCGGTCGCCGAATGGTCCGAGATCGCGGCCGGTCCCTGGCTTGCGAAGGCGCTGGCGGGGCTGCGCGGCCCGGAGGCGCTCGCGAAGTCGTTGCCAGGGGCGGAGCTGCGGGCGGAATTGCGGCCCTACCAGGAGGTGGGCGTGCGCTGGCTTTCGCTGGTGGCCGGCCTCGGCCTGGGCGCCTGTCTCGCCGACGACATGGGCCTGGGCAAGACCATCCAGGTGCTCGCCTTCCTGCTCGCGCGCAAGCGTGCTGGAGCCGCCGCGGGTCCCAGCCTCCTCGTCGTTCCGGCCTCGCTGCTCGGCAACTGGGCGGCGGAGATCGCGCGGTTCGCGCCGTCGTTGCGAGCGCGCTTCGAGCACCCATCGGCGGCCCAGGCCGCGGGCTCTTCGAAGCCCGCGGAGCACGACCTGGTGGTCACCACTTACGGCACGCTGCTCCGCGCCGGTTGGCCCGCGGAGGCCAGGTGGGACGTCGTCATCCTCGACGAGGCGCAGGCCATCAAGAATCCGGCGGCGACACAGACGCGGGCGGCAAAGGCCGTCAACGCGCGGGCTCGCATCGCCCTGACGGGAACGCCGGTCGAGAACCGCGCGGGCGATCTCTGGTCCATCTTCGACTTCTTGAACCCCGGCCTGCTGGGCTCCGCCGCCGCCTTCGGCCGGTTCGTGAAGAAGCTCGACCGCAGCGGCTACGGCCCGCTCCGCGAGCTGACGCGGCCGTATCTCTTGCGGCGGCTCAAGACCGACAAGAACGTCATCAAAGACCTTCCCGAGAAGACGGAGCTGACGGCGTATTGCGGGCTGTCGCGCCAGCAAGCGGCGCTCTATCAGGAGACCGTCGCGGGCCTTCGCCAGTCGCTCGAGGGAGCGGAGGGTATCCAGCGGCGGGGCCTCGTGCTGGCGTCGCTCCTGCGCCTCAAACAGATCTGCAATCATCCGTCGCAGTGGCTGCGGGACGGCGGGTTCGCGGCGGCCTCGAGCGGCAAGTTCGCGCGCCTGCGCGAGCTGGCAGAGGAGATCGCCTCGCGCCAGGACAAGCTCCTGGTGTTCACCCAGTTTCGGGAAATGACCGCGCCCTTGGCAGAGCTGCTCTCTTCGGTCTTCGGCGCGGAGGGCCTGGTGCTGCACGGGCAGACGAAGGTTGGCGAACGGCAGGCGCTGGTCGACCGGTTCCAGCGCGGCCTCGCGCCCTTCTTCGTCCTCTCCACCAAGGCGGGCGGCGTCGGCTTGAACTTGACCGCCGCCGCGCACGTCATCCACTTCGACCGCTGGTGGAACCCGGCCGTCGAGCAGCAGGCCACCGACCGCGCCTTCCGCATCGGCCAGAAGCGCAACGTGCTGGTGCACAAGTTCGTCTGCCGCGGCACGGTGGAAGAGAAGATCGACCGCATGCTGGCGGACAAGAAGAAGCTCGCGGGCGACCTGCTCGAGGGCGGCGCCGAGGCGCGCCTGTCCGAGATGAGCGACGCCGAGCTGCTGCGCACCGTCTCGCTCGATCTGTCCAGCGCCACGGAAGAAAGCGGGTAGTCTTTGCGAATGGCCTGGTCCAGGTACGACGATCTCCGATTCCCGCCATACGTCCCGGTCGCGGAGCGGCGGGCGCGCGCGGTCCAGGAGGCGAGACGGCTGGAGAAGGGTGGCCGCAAGCTCGAGCCGCTCCGGCTCGACGGCAAGAAGATCGCCGCCTCGTTCTGGGGCAAGGCCTGGTGCCAGAACCTGGAGGCCTACAGCGACTTCGCCAATCGCCTCCCGCGCGGCCGCACCTACCTGCGCAACGGCTCGGTGGTCGATCTACGCATCGGCGAAGGCCGCGTCGACGCGCTGGTGGCCGGCGGCGAGCTGTACGAGGTGACGGTGGAGATCGAAGCGCTCTCACGCCGCCGGTGGGACGGCCTCGTCGCGAAGTGCAAGGGCCAGATCGATTCGGTCGTGTCG
>DATBAA010000373.1:0-13948 GCA_036271755.1 Myxococcales bacterium
CTGCCGGTGACGGAAGCGAACCCGCTCGAGCGGCTGCGCAAGGTGCGCGAGGCGATGAAGGTGCTGAAGGAATCTGGACAGGCCGTGTCGGCGCACGCGCTCTCGCGCATGGCCGACTTCGCGCCGCCCACGCTGCTGGGCCAGGCCGCGCGGCTGCAGGCGGTGACGCGCATGTTCAACCTGGTGGTGACCAACGTGCCCGGCCCGCAGTTTCCGCTGCACCTGCTCGGCAAGAAGATGCTGCACTGCTATCCGCAAGTGCCGCTGGCCGCGTCGCAGGCGCTCGGCATCGCTCTGCTCAGCTACGACGGCCGCATCGGCGTTGGCCTCATCGGAGATGCCGACGCGGCGAAGGATCTGGAGGCTTTGACCGGCGCGATGATCGCCGCGCTGGGTGAGCTGCGCGCGGCGGGGGCTGTTTGATCGTCCAGCGCGGCAAGCACTTCATCCACTACGAAACCCATGGAGACGCAGCGAAGCCGCCGCTCCTGCTGATCATGGGGCTGGCCATCTCTTCGAAAGGCTGGGACCGGCTGCCTTCGCTGCTGGCGCCGGACTTTCACGTGGTGGTGTTCGACAACCGCGGCACCGGCCGGTCGTCGCGACGCGGCTGGATCTACCGCATGCGCGATCTGGCGGACGACGCGGCTGCCGTGCTCGACGCGCTCGGCATCGCCCGCGCGGACGTCTTCGGCATCTCGATGGGCGGCATGGTGGCGCAAGAGCTGGTGCTGCGGCATCCTTCGCACGTGCGCCGGCTGGCGCTGGGCGCGACGTTCGCCAGCTATCGCCGCGGGCATCGCGCGTCGCCCGCGGATCTGCTGCGGCTCTTCGCCGGCACGCTGATGCTGCGGCGCGAGCAGACGCTGGCGAAGCTCTTGACCTCGAAGGCCTGGCACGCGCAGAACCGCGCCCGGGCGGTGCAGTGGATTCACGACGCCGAGAACACCGCCTTCCGCTTCGCCTTCGCGCAGTCGATGGCCATCGCCCGGCACCACACGCTGGGGCGGCTCTCGCAAGTCACCGCGCCGACGCTGATCATCACGGGCGACCAGGATCGCGTGGTCCCGCACCGCAACAGCGAAGTGCTGGCGCAAGCGATCCCGGGCGCGAAGCTCGTCGTGCTCCCCGGCGCCGGCCACGTTTTTCCGCTCGAGCGCGAGCCGGAGACCATCGCCGCGTTGAAGCAGCACTTCAGCGCATGAGCTTCGCGATCTCCAGGAACGCGCGCAGCGCTGCCGGCAGGTGGCGGCGGCTCGGGTAGTAGATGCACAGCCCCGGATAGGGCGGCGTCCAATCCTCGAGGACGCGCACCAGGGCGCCGGACGCGAGCTCTTTCTCGACCTGCCATTCGCTCACGTAGGCAAGCCCCAGGCCTTCGCGGGCAGCGCGCACCGCCAGCTCGTCGCTGCCCAACACCAGCGAGCCCTTCACCTCCACCGCCACCTCGCGGCCTGCCTTCTCGAATTCCCAGCGATAGAAGCCGCCGCTGGAGAGGCGCCGGCGGATGCAGTCGTGCGCGGCGAGCTCGACCGGAGCGCCCGGCATCGCGCGATGCTTGAAGTAGCCCTTCGAGCCGGCGACCGCGAAGCGCACCTTGCCGCTGCAGGGCACCGCGATCATGTCTCGCGGCACCGCGTCCAGCGTCCGCACGCCGCAGTCGAAGCCGTCGGCCACGATGTCCACCATGCGGTCCTCGCTGGCCAGCTCCACCGACACCTCCGGGAAGCGTCGTCGCAGCTCGCGCACCATCGGCCAGAGCACGAGACGCGCCGCCGTCTCCGAGGCGTTGATGCGCAAGGTGCCCGCGGGTTTGTCGCGCTGCTCGTCGAGCTCCTCGGCGGCGGAGGCGATCTCGCGCAGCGCCGGCCGGATGCGCGCGAGAAAACGCTCGCCAGCCTCGGAGAGCGAGACGCTGCGCGTGGTGCGGTTGAAGAGCCGCACGCCCAGCCTCTGCTCCAGCGCCGCGACCGCGTGGGAGAGCGCGGAGGGAGACATCTGCAGCTCGCGCGCGGCGGCCGCGAAGCTGCGATGCTGCGCCACCGCCGAGAGCACGTTCAATTGATGCAAATCTTGCATCAACTCATCTTCGATCCAATCGATTGTCTCAGCAATCTGCAGGCGCTACCAAAGCGGCATGACCAAGACCGTCCTCATCACCGGCAGCTCCAAAGGCTTCGGCCGCGACACCGCCCTGCTCTTCGCCAGGAATGGCTGGAACGTCGTCGCCACCATGCGCGCTCCCCAGGATCTTGCCGGCTGCTTCGTCACCCGGCTCGACGTCCAGGATCGAGGCAGCATCGCCGAGGCCGTCGCTGCAGGCATCGCGCGCTTCGGCGGGCTCGACGTGCTGATCAACAACGCCGGCTTCGGCCTCGCCGGCGTCTTCGAGGGCACGCCGCGGGAGAAGGTGCTGGAGCAGTTCGAGGTGAACGTCTTCGGAGCCATGGACGTGACCCGCGCGGTCCTGCCGCACTTTCGCGCGCGCAGGCACGGCGTCGTGGTCAACGTCAGCTCGGGTGCCGGCGCGTTCGGCTTGCCGCTGATCTCGCTCTACACCGCCAGCAAGTTCGCGCTGGAGGGTTCTCCGAGTCGCTCTCCTACGAGCTTTCGTCTCTGGGCATTACCGTCAAGATCGTCGAGCCCGGCGGCGTGGTCACGACGGGCTTCGGCCAGCGCAGCGGCGTCGAGGCGGCGCAGGTCTCGCGCATCGCCGACTATGAGCCGTTTGAAGAGCACGCGCTGGGCGTCTTCGCAAAGTTGCGCAGCAGCCGCACCGCGACCAGCGCGCAAGTGGCGGAGGCGATCTTCCAGGCAGCCACCGACTGCACCTCGCGGCTGCGTTATGTCGCGACGCAGGACATCGAGCCGCTGGTGAAGCTGCGCCGCGAGACGTCCGAGGAGCGCTACATGGAGCTCATGCGCAAGCAGTTCGGTCAGTAGCGGACGGCCAGCAGCTCGTATTCGATGGCGCCCTTGGGGCGGACGAAGCGGACGTCGTCGCCCTCGCGCTTGCCGAGGATGGCGCGGCCGAGCGGCGAGTCCACCGAGAGCCGGCCGGACGAGAGGTCCGCCTCTTCCTCGGCCACCAGGCGGTATTCGACTTTGTCGTCTTCGTGCGCCAGCAGGACGATCGCGCCCAGGCGGGCCGCGCCTTCGGAGCGCAGGCGCTCTACTTCGTGCTCGTCCAACGGCTTGGGCTCGTGCGGCGGCGGGCGCGCATGCACCTCGGGCGGCAGCTCGGTCTCTTCGCTGGTGAAAGCCTTCGACATGACGCGATCGTAGCCCTCCCGTGGCGCTTCTGCACGCCCTGATCTAGATCTCCCGGCCATGCCCACGCCCGCCCCAGTCGACGATAGCGCTATCGCCAAGGCTCTCCAGCACCACGAGTCCCACGCGGCCGAATATCTGGAGGAGCTGAAGACGCTGGTGCGCATTCCCAGCGTCTCCTTCGAAGGCTTCGACAAAGAGCAGCCGCGCAAGAGCGGCGAGGCGACCTGCGCGCTGATGCGCAAGAAGGGCCTCACCAACGTCCAGCTCTTGGAGATGCCCAACGCGCATCCCTACGCTTACGGCGAATGGCTGCAGGCGCCGGGCCGCCCCACGCTGCTGCTCTACGCGCACCACGACGTGCAGCCGGCGGGCGAGCTGGAGAAGTGGCACACGCCCAATCCGTTCGAGCCGGTGGAGAAGGACGGGCGGCTCTTCGCGCGCGGCGCGGCGGACGACAAGGCGGGCATCCTGGTGCACATCGGGGCCATCGACTCGTGGCTCAAGGCGCACGGGTCACTGCCGGTGAACGTGAAGATGATCGTAGAGGGTGAAGAGGAGGCCGGCTCGGGCTCGCTGCCGGAGTTCTTGCGCAAGCACAAGAAGCTGCTGCAGGCCGACGCCATCGTGCTGACGGACACCTCGAACTTCGACACCGGCCTGCCGTCCATCACCGTCGCGCTGCGCGGCCTCGTCACCGTGCAGGTGGAGGTGAAGGCGCTGCGGCAGCCGGTGCACAGCGGCATGTGGGGCGGGCCGGTGCCCGATCCGACCATGGCGCTGGCCAAGATCCTGGCGCGGCTCTCCAATGACGACGGCTCGATCAACATCCCCGGCATCTACGATCGGGTGAAGGCCTTGAACAAAGACGAGCAGGCGTCGATCGCGGCGTTGCCGTCGGACGACGAGCTCTTCCGCAAGCAGGCCGGCATGCTGCCCGGGACGAAGCTCTTGGGCGGGCGCGCTCCGTGGGAGATGAACTGGCGGCAGCCGTCGCTGGCGATCAACGCCGTCGTGGCCAGCTCGCGCAAGGACGCGCGCAACATCATCTGCGAGAGCGCCTGGGCGCGGCTGGGCATCCGCACCGTGCCGGACATGAAGGAGGACGAGGTGCTGGCGAAGCTGACCGCGGCGCTGAAGGCCGACCCGCCGTTCGGGTGCGTAGTCGAGGTCACTCCGGAAGGCAGCGGCGGCTCCTGGTACACGGACGGCGCCCACCCGGCGTTCGCGGCGGCCAGGAAGGCGCTGCGGGACGGCTACGGGAAGGAGCCGGTGAGCATCGGCTGCGGCGGGTCGATTCCGTTCGTCGAGCCGTTCAGCCGCGAGCTGGGCGGGGCGCCGGCGCTGCTCATCGGGGTGGAAGACCCGTATTCGAACGCGCACTCGGAGAACGAGAGCCTGCACCTGGGAGACTTCCGCAAGGCGACGGCCAGCGCCATTCGCTTCTACGCCGAGCTGGTGAGGGCGACGAAGGCGTAGGCGGTCTCAGCGATACACGGTGACGGATTCGCCCTTGCGGCCCTCTTCGCGCAGCGGCACTCCCAGCCGCGCGCAGGCGGGGCCGACGAAGTAGATGGTGCCCTTCACCGGCGAGCTCTTCCGGTAGCGCGCCTTGATCAGCTCGGTCAGCTCGCGGACGGCCTTCATGAAGCGCACCGGTTTTCCGCCCGTGCGCGAGTTGTCGCCCGAGGACTCCGTCTCGGCCCAGAACGAGCCGCTGCGCAGCTCGCCGTCCTCGTCCGGCAGCGAGCGCGAGAAGTGGATGACGGGCGAGGCCACCTCGTCCAGCTTCCAGCGCCCGCGGTCCGGGCCGCGCTTGATGGGGTAGCCGGTCACGTCGCCGGCCGCCAGGTAGTAGGCCGGCTCGGTCAGGACGGTGGCTTCGCTGATGGTCTCTGCCTGATAGCGAGGCTCGGCCAGCTCCGGATAGAGCTCGAGCTGCAGCGGAATCAGCTGGCGAAGCAGGGCGCGCTCGTCGTCGGGCGCCATGAAGAAGCGGATCTGCAGCGCCAACTACTTGCCCTTGGTGGACGGAAACTGCCCGCGCGCCTGCGCCGTCTCGAAGAGGCGAGCCACGTCTTCTTCCGTCAGGTCGAACATGTCCTGCAGCGCCTTCAAGATGTTGAGCTCCGCGGGCGGCGCCTTGCCGTCCGACACCACCACCGCCGCCGCCAGCCCGAAGGCCAGCTCGCGCGAGGCGCGGTCCGGCAGCCGGTCGACGATGGAGGGCAGGATGTGCTCGAGGCTGTGCGCCTCGGAGAGCCGCTTCGCCGCGTGCTCGATGGCCGTCTTCAGGTCGTTGGCGTGGATGCCGTGGAACTCTGGCCGCTCGAAGACCAGCCGGTAGATGGCCTCCACCTCCACGCGCTCGACCGCGCCGTCCGCCGCAGCGGCCAGGATCATCGTCTCGAAGAGCGCCGCCTGGCGCGTGCTGTCGTTGAAGTGCACGTGGGTCGTCACGGGCTGATTGTCCCGCTGTCCGCCCTCGATGTCCATCACTGTTGACGGCTGACGGCGCGCCGCGTAACGAGTCGCGATGCGCCGCTGGCTCTTTCTCTTCGCGCTGCTCGCTTGCAAGAGCGCGCCTGCGCCTCGCGTGGCGGCCGCTCCGCCGCCCAAGGCCGCGCCGCGGCTGACGTCCGCGCCCTCCTCGCAGCCTGCGCGCTTGCTGGGCGAGGTGTCGGGCGCGGCGGTGCTGGCCCTGGACGCGCCCTCCTTCGCGGCCTTGACGCGCGACCAGCGGCTGGTGGCCTACCAGGTGGCGCTGGCCGCGCAGCGCGGAGAGCCGCTCACCTACGACCAGGGCGACCGCTACAACCTGGCCATCGTCAAGCTGCTGCGCGGGATCCTCAGCCGGCCGCACGCCTCGCCCGGCTTGGCGCCCATTCGCGCCTACGCCCGCGAGGTGTGGCTGGCCCACGGCCTGCACGATCCGCGCACCGGCCAGAAGCTCGCGCCGGGCTTCACCGCCTCGGACCTGCGCACCGCCGCGTTGGCCGCCAAGGCCGCCGGCGCCGAGCTTGGGCTCACCTCGCTGGAATACGGTCTGCGCGCGCTGGAAGGAGCCATCTTCGATTCGCATATCGAGGCCCGGCGCACTGCCCGGGGCAGCGACCTGCCGGCGAGCGCGACCAATCTGTACGAAGGCGTCACGCTGCGCGATCTGCAGGGCTTCAAAGAGCAGTCGGCGCTCAACTCGCGGCTGGTGAAGGACGACGGCGTTCTGCGCGAAAAGCTCTCGCTGCTGCCTGCAGTTGCCGACGCGCTGGACGCTGCCGCCATGCACTCCGCGCCGCCGCAGCGGGCGCTGCTCGACCCGCTCTCGGCGTACCTGCGCCACGGCTCGCCCGACTCGCTGCGCGACGCCAACCGCGCCCTGCTCGAGGTGTCCGGGCCGCTGGACTTCTTCGTTGGCTTTCTCGATCTGAGCGCCGACCCGCGCGGCCGCAAGGCCATGTTCGCGGGCTTCGTCGGCCTGACAGACCCCGAGCAGACCGCGTGGCTGCAGCCGCTGGCACAGGCTGCGCCGCGGCTCGCCCAGCTCTTGCCGGTGCCGCTCGCGCTGAACCGGCCGCCGCAAGCCGAAGCGCTCTTTCTCGCTTCCGCCGCCGGCTCGCCGCTGCAGGACGCGCTGACGCTGCCGCTCTGGGTGGACGAGCGCGCGCGCCTGGGCAGCCGGTCGATCTTCTTCGCCGGCGCCGCGCAGGCCGCCGATGAGCTGCGCGCCAAGGCCGTCGCCGTCCTGGCCGAGCCCGCGCTGGCCTCGGAGCTCGCGGCCTGCTACCCGCAGCAGCGGAAGGCCTTCACCGCGCTGCGCGAGCTCATCGGCCGCGCCCGCACCACGCCGCGCGAGCCGCTCTTGGACCGGGGCGCGCTGGTCGAGACCCGCGCCGATCTGGTGGCGAATCTGCTCGGCCCGCTGCCGCGCCTCCGCGAGCTGGGGCTGCTGCCCGATGCGCGCTGCCAGGAGCTGTGGCCGCAGTTCGCCGCCACCCAGCTCTTCACCAGCGCGGTGTCCCTCGAGGTGGGGCAGCGCATCGACGGAGACAACCTGCGCGCCTCGGCGCTGCAGCTCTGGTGGCTGACCGCCAAGGGCGCGCTGGTGGAGCGCCACGACGGCAGCCGCCGCTTCCTGGCCGTTCCCGACCCGGCCCGCTTCCGCGCCTCGCTGGCCGAGCTGTTGGGACTGCTGCAGCAGATCGAAAACCACGCCGACTCCGCGCGGCTGGCGGATCTCCTCGAGCGCCACGCCAGCAAGCCCGACGCGCAGTGGCTGCAAGAGCTGAAGTCGCGCCTGCGCGAGGCGTCCGTGCCCGCGCGAGTGGTGCTGCTGGCGCCGCGCATCGAGCCGATTCTCGAGGGGTCTACCGTCGTCGACGCGCGCCTCGTCCCGGTGGACGATCTCGACGCCGCCGTCCTGCGCGACTGGGCGAGCTTCTAAGCCGCGTAGCGAGCCAGCGCGACGGTGATGTTGTCGACCCCGCCGTTGGCGTTGGCCTCGTCGATGAGCATGTCCGCGGCCTTCTGCAGATCCTTCTCCTGGGTGACGATCTCCGCGATGCGCTCGTCGGTCACCATGCCGGTCAATCCATCGCAGCAGACGAGGCAGATGTCGCCCGGCTCGAGGTCGATGGCGTTGATCTCCACCTCCGTCAGGTCGGCCATGCCCAGCGCGCGGGTGATGACGTTCTTGTGCTGGAAGTTCTCGATCTCCTCTTCCGAGAGCCGCCCGGTCTTGATCAGCTCGTTCAAGAGCGAGTGATCGCTGGTGGTGGCCGTCAATTCGCCGCGCCGCCAGAGATAGCCGCGGCTGTCGCCCACCCAGCCGAACCAGGCCTTTCCGTCGCGCAGGTAGCAGCCCACGAAGGTGGTGCCCATGCCGCGCTTGCCGCCGCCCGTGCCGTTGCCCGAGCCGGCCTCGCGGATGCGCTGGTTGGCCCACTGCGCCGCCACCGACAACAAGTTCGAGCCTTCGTCCTGCGCGCGATCGTAGCGGAACGGCCAGGTGGCGTTGGGGTCGGCCGCCAGCTCGAAGAACTTCTTCACCGTCTCGACGCCGATGCCGCTCGCCACCTCGCCCGCCTCGTGGCCGCCCATGCCGTCGCAGACCACGGCCACGCGGTGCTCGGGGAGGATCACCATCGAATCCTCGTTGTGATCCCGCTTGAGGCCGACGTCCGTGGCGCCCGCGAACTCGAAAGGCATGCGCCTCACTCTATCCGACCTGCGCGCGGTTGAGGAATGAGTCGCGCTGGCGCATTGCGCCAAGGGTCCATAAGTTTTTCTCTTCCAGACCACCACGGAGGGAACACCCCAGATGCCGAAGCACACAGGCAAGCGCAAGTCGCCCATCGAACGCAAAGCCACGCACCACCAGGAGTTCATCGGCAGCGCCGCCCCCGAGCGCGCCGAAGCCGAGGCGGTCAAGCAGGAGCACGTCGCCGCGGCGCGCGAGCAGGACGTGGTCCACGAGATGGCCGAGAAGCTCGAAGAGGTGGCCGCGAAGCCGGAGCTGCGGATTCCGCGCAGCGTCGAAGAGGGCAAGCGCATGTTCGAGGACGGCTCCGAGATGCTGCGCGAGAAGGCGCAGGAGCGTCTGGACGGCATGGCCCGGCCCGCGCAGAAGGTCTTGGAATTGGGCACCGCGGCGCTCTCGATGCTCTTCGCCCCGGCGCGCCTCGGGCTGCGGCTGGTGATGGGCGCGGTGGAGATCCCCGCCGCCATCTTCCACGTGCTGCGGCGCAAGGAGGCGTAGTTGCGCGAGCCGCGGTCGCGGCTGGTCCAGGGGCTGGTGAAGCGGGTGCTGCGGCCGGTGGCGAAGAAGGGCCGGATGGCCTGCTCGCAGCCGCTCTCTGGCCGCCGCCTGCTGCTCTTGCACCTCGACGGCGTAGGCCACAAGCAGTTGGTGCATGCGATGGCCAATGGCCTCGCGCCCAACATCCAGAAGCTCCTGCGGGACGGCACTTCCAAGCTCTCTTCCTGCCGCGCCGGCGCACCCACCTCGACGCCGGCGTTCCAGGCCGGGCTGCTCTACGGCTCGACCGATCAGGTGCCGGGCTACACCTGGTTCGAGAAGAAGCTGGGCCGCGAGATGCGCATGGATCGCGCCGCCGACGCGCGGCTGCTCGAGGCAGAGCTCGCCGCCGCGGGAGAGCCGCTGCTCGAGCGCGGAACGGTCTACTGCTCGATCTTCTCCGGCGGCGCCCGGCCGCGGCGCTGGGCCTTGTCGGGCTGGAACGAATCGCTGACGGGCAAGAGCCTTGGCCTCGCAAACGTCCACGACGCCTTGGCCGCCACGCTCGTCCACAGCGCCACCGCCAGCCGCATCGCCGGAGCGCTCGGGCTCGACTTCGCTTCGGGGTTGATCGAGACCGCGCGCTGGGTCCGCGGCGTCGGGTCGATGCAGCACGAGCCGCAGTTCCTCTTCCACCGCGTCCTCACCGAGTGCCTCTTCGCGGAGTTCACCGCCAACTCGTGCGTCATCGACATCGCGCGCGGAACGCCCATCGTCTACGGCTGCTTCATCGGCTACGACGAGTACGCGCACCGGCGCGGGCCTTATTCGCACCTGGCCATGCTCAAGCTCTTCGAGCTGGATCGGATGCTCGGCCGCATCATCGCCGCCGCGCGGGCGTTGCCCGAGCTGAAGTACGAGCTCTACCTCTTCAGCGATCACGGCCAGGCCGCGACCGTGCCCGCCGAGCAGGTCCTGGGCGAATCTCTAGGTGAGCACCTGCTGGCCGACGGCGCCACGGCCGGCTCGCGAGCCGTCGCGTTTGGCGCTGCCGGCGGAGGCGAGACCGCTGCCACCGCGGCGCGAGCGCGCTGGCTGCGAAGAATGTCTGGCGTGTTGCCGGGCGTGCTCGCTACCTCCGCGTTGGCCTGGGCGCGGCACAACTCGCACGCGCTCGACGCGGGCCAGCCCGGCTTCGCGCGGGGTCCGCTGCTGGTCGTCCCTTCGGGGGACATCGCGCACTTGTATTCCACGGAGACGAAGGCCCCCATCCACGAGGCCGAGCTGCGGGCGCGCCACCCCTGCCTGCTCGAGCGCTGCGCGAATTCTCCCGCCATCGGCTTCACGCTGGTGCGCGGCGATCGCGGGCCCATCGCGCTGCGCGGCTCCCTGCGCATGCTCATCGACAAGCCCGAGGGCGCCGTCGAGCTGAACCGCATCGTCGGCCATCCGCTGGCGGCCACCTACGCGCGAGATCTGCTGCGCATCGAGCGCGCCGGCGACGTCATCCTGCTCGGCACCGCCGCCGAAGGAGCCAATGGCCGCGGCGCGGTGGCGTTCCCCTGGGAGTTCGGCTCGCACGGCGGCCTCGCGCCCGAACAGCTGGACATCTTCATGGTCCACCCCGCTTCGCTGGGCGACGAGGCCTTTGCCGACGTGGTGAGGCCGGCGGACCTGCATCGCTTCTTCCTCACGCGCAGCGGCCGGGCGCAGGTGAGCGAGCATGCGGCGTGAGCTGCGCTTCGTCAGCTGGAACATCCACGGTGCCCTCGGCACCGACGGCCGCCGCGACCTGAACCGCATCGCCGAGGTGCTCGAGGCCTCCGGCTGCGACGCGGCCGCACTGCAGGAGGTCGGCGACCCGCGCAGCTCGGGAGAGACGGCCGATCACGCCTCGTGGCTGGGCGAGCGCCTGGGCTGGTACG
The DNA here is from genome assembly GCA_036271755.1 of Myxococcales bacterium. Lineage (GTDB taxonomy): Bacteria > Myxococcota > Myxococcia > Myxococcales > 40CM-4-68-19 > 40CM-4-68-19. The sequence continues at coordinate 10,930 of DATBAA010000373.1, forward strand.
TCGCCTACGGACCGAATCTGGTGCTGGCCGGGCGGCCCTACGGCAACGCCATCTTGAGCCGCTTTCCCATCTCGTCCGCGCGCAACTACGACCTCTCCGTCGAAGGCCGCGAGCCGCGCGGCTGCCTGCGCGCGGACCTCGTGCTGCCCTCCGGCGGCGCGCTGCACTTCTTCGATCTGCACCTGGGGCTCTCATTCGGCGAGCGGCGCAAGCAGGCCGCGCGGCTGCTCTCGGCCGAGCTGCTCCGCGACTCGAAGCTGACCGCGCCCCTGGTGCTCTGCGGCGACTTCAACCTCTGGTCGCCGCTGCCCGGGCCCATCGTGCGGATCCTGCGCAGGTCGCTGCGCGACGCCGCCCAGGAGCTTCGCCGCCGCAAGCCCACCTGGCCTTCGCGGCGGCCCCTCTTGCGGCTCGATCGGACCTACGTCGACGACGGCGTCTCGCTGCTCGCCTGTGGAGTGGTGAACGATCCCCGCGCGCGCGTGGCCAGCGATCATTTGCCACTTTGGGTCGATTTGGAGCCAAAAGGAGACGCCCCGGCGCTGGCCGCGGGCAAGGCGGGTGCCTAGCTTGCCTTCACAACGGCGCGGCGCAGCCATGCCCCGCGCTCCGGAGGGTTCCACAATGGGTATCGAATCGCAGGGCGCCAACGGACAGGGCGCCGCGGGTTTCATCAACAACCTCAACGCGGAAGACGCGCAGCAGATGATCGACCAGTCGCGCGTGTCCGTGGAGAAGGCCATGGAGACGGCGGCGGACTTCATCCGCGAGCGTCCCATCGTCTGCCTCGCCGGGGCGGTCGCGATTGGTTACTTGATCGGCAAGCTCGTTTCCCGCTGAGGAGAAAAATGGCCATCAACACTGGATTCCAGGGGACGGGCGCGATGGATCACGGCAAGCGCATGGTCGAAGAGGCCAAGGCGTTCAAGGACGCCGTCGGCAACAACGCGCAGAGCTTCTCGCGCGCGCTCGATCTGCGCGGGCGCGTGCAGCGCAATCCGTTCCTCATGGTCGCCGCGGCGGCGGGCGTCGGCTACATCTTGGGAGGCGGGCTCTTTTCTCCGCTCACCGGCAAGCTGCTCAAGCTGGGCATGCGGGCGGCCATCGTTCCGCTGGTGAAGAGCCAGTTGGCAGGGCTCGCCGGCGCGGCCGAGGGCGTGGCGGGCGAGGGCTCGGCAGGGTCCACGTTTTAATCGCGCTCGCCGAAGGCGAGTTGGCGATTACGTTTTTACGGCACCCGCGGGTGCGAGTGCGCAGATTTGCACGGGCACCAAAATCGACGCGGCCACGGGGGCCGTCACCAAGAACCGGAGGCACAATGCTGGCAGCGAAGGACATGCGCAAGAAGGGCCTGAAGGCCCTCAAGTACCTGCAGGACATCGACAAGGACGACGTGCTCGAGGCCATCGGTCTCGAGGAGCGCTCGAACGGCTGGAGCACGGCCATGAGCACCATCGGCATCTTCGCGCTGGGCTGCCTGGTGGGCGCCGGAATCGGCCTCGCCTTCGCTCCCAAGAGCGGCGAGGACTTCCGCAACGAGCTGGGCGATCGCATGCGCCGCAAGGCCGACGAGATGGGCGTGGGCGAGCAGTTCCCCACCCGCTCGCAGATGCCCATCACCTGAGACGCTGCGTCTCGCGAAGGCACGGGCTCCAGGCGCTCAGCGCTTCGGGCCCGTCGCCTTTTGCGCCAGCTTCTTCGGATGCCGCGGCGACTTGAGATCGCCGCCTCCCGAATCGTCCCCACCGCCGTCGTCGTCGCCCGGATCTCCCGAGCCGTCGTCCGGCGGAGGCGGCCCCGGGTCGTCCAGGGTGTCGTCATCGTCCGCGGACCCATCGATGAGGGCGAACGCGGGAAATGCCGCCGGCCCGTCAAAGGCTCCGCGCAGCTTGAAGAAGATCCGCAGCGGGCGGGCGGCGGAGGCATCAGCGGTGTAGAGGGCCGTGACCGCCAGCGAACCGTCGCCGCTCAGCCGCGGCAGCAGGTCTACCGGCGTGGCGGAGTCGAGGCTCACGGCGGTGACTCCCGCAGCGGGCGGGGATGCCAGCGAAGCGAGCAGTTGATTGTCCTGCGTCCGCAGCTCGAAGGTCTGCAGGAAGCTCAGGTCGCCGCCGTCGAGCGCTTTGAGATCGACGCGGCGCAAGGCGACGCCCCGGGTCAGCGAGAGGTCGTGGACGAGGCGCGCCGTGATTGGCGCGGAGGCGGTGCCCTGGGCGACGAGGTCTGAGGAGACCGTGTAGTTGACCTTGTTCGACCCGCCGCAGGCGGCGACGAGGAAGAGCGCGGCGAGGGCTGGCCGGGTCATGGGAGGAGCTTGGCCAAAGGTCGGGGGGCGCACAAGAGGTTCGGAGGAGGTGAAACAGATCGACAACATGGCGCGCAAGGCTTTCTCGCTTCCGGCGTGGCTTGGCGCGCGGCGGTCTTGCCTGGCGCGGTGCATGCAGGGTCTCGGCATCCGGCTGGCGAAGGCGCTCAATGCCGCGCTGGGGCGGCGGGGCAGCTTGTTCGAGGACCACTACCACCTGCACCTGTTGCGAACTCCCACGGAGGTCGCGCATGCGATCGCGTACGTGCGGACGAATGCGGAGCGGCACTATGGCGAGACGGGGCCGGATTGGTGCAGCTCGGAGAATGTCGAGCTACGCGAGTTGATCTTCGCGCCGGGCACGTGGCTGCTGAGCGTCGGCTGGCGGCGTGGGACTAGAAGAGCGAACCCTCGAAGGTCAGCGTCACCAGCACCGTCCGCGCGGTGACCGGGAAAGTCCCGTACTGCACATTGGCGACGACCAAGCCTCCGGCCTGGAGGTATTGCTTGAGGTTGGCGCCCGAGTTGACCTGCAACTCGACCGTGTTGACGCCGGCCGCCGGCGCGGACGCCAGCGTGCCCAGCGAGACCTGCGAAAGGCCGTTGCCGTTGGCGTCGATCTCCACGTGCGAGATGAAGCTCAGGTCGCCGCCGTCGGTGGCCGCCAGCGCCGCCGACTTGAGGTTGACGTTGCTGATCTGCGACACGTCCGCC
>DATBAA010000374.1:0-7525 GCA_036271755.1 Myxococcales bacterium
GCCGACGCTGGTGCCGGGCAACGACGAGCGCAAGCCCTTCGCGACCCCGCTCAGCATGCCGCCCGTACGCCAGGGCAACGCGGCGGTGCAGGTGGACGACGCGCTCCTCGGCGACGATGCACAGGCCAGGACCTCCATGGAGCTGCCCAACCTGGCGGCGTCGCTGGGCGACCTCCAGCAGCCCGTGAAGATCGCTCCGGAGCCCGCGGGCGATCGCACGCTGGTGCTGCTCGCCGAAGGCCGCGAGCTCGACCGGGTGGTCAAGGACCGCTTCCTCATCGGCCGCGGCAAGCACTGCGACCTGATCATCAACTCGGGCAAGGTCAGCCGCGAGCATGCCGCCATCACCCGCGAAGGCCCCGCCTACTTCATCGAGGACCTGGGCTCGTCGAACGGCACCTGGTTCGACAAGCGCCGCATCAGCCGCCGGCAGATCGCCGAGGGCGACGAGTACTTCATCTGCTCGGAAAAGCTGAGCTGCGCGTTCCGCTAGTGACCGAATTCACCACGGCCCCGTGGCAGGCGCAGATCGCGCTCGCGACACTCTTCATCTCGCTCTCGGTCAGCGCCGTCACCGACCTGCGGCGGCGGCTGATCCTGGACGCGGTCACCTATCCCTCGCTGGCGGTGGTGCTCGGCTGCTTCTACTGGCTGGGCGGCTGGGGCCTGGTCATCGAGGCGCTGGTGGGCAGCGCCGTCTGCGTGCTTCCCCTCTCCATCGGCTACTTCCTCAAGCAGATGGGGCTGGGCGATCTCAAGCTGATGGCGGTGTGCGGCGCGGTCGCGGGCGCTGCTTCGGGATGGCCCTTCGCGGCCACGGTCGTGCTCTACGTCAGCATCGCCGGCGGGGCTCAAGCCCTGCTCTGGATGCTCGCCGCCCGGCTGCGGCGCCGCGAGAAGGTCCGCGCCATTCCCTATGGCGTCGCCATCGCGGCGGGCACGGCGGCGGCGTTCTTGTTCGGCGGCGCCTTCATCTAAAGGCTCATTTCCGGGCCGTTGTCACTACGTCAACCGGAGGGTTCACGGCGGCGCGGCGTTTGTTACCGTGGCGCATCTCCGGAGGCACCGTGCGCGCCACACTCTTCCTGCTCTTCGTTGCACTGCCGCTTCACGCGCAGTCCGATCTTTCTGTCATCAGCCTGGGGCTGGGCCAACAGAAGGTCATCCAGGTCGCCAACGTCGCACGGGTGGCCATCGGCGAGCCCGGCGTGGCGGACGTCAAGCAGGTGGGTGGCGCGGGCAACGAGCTGCTCATCACCGGCGTGGGCGAGGGCCGCACCTCGATGCTGGTGTGGCACAACAACAACTCGCGGCAGAGCTACGTCGTGGTGGTGCGCAAGCAGGACCCGCGCGAGGTGGTGAGCGAGGTGCGCGCGCTCCTGGGCGACCGCGAGGGAGTGCAGGTCCGCACCGTCGGCGACCGCGTCTACCTGGACGGCGAGACCCTCACCGCCGGCGACTACGAGCGCGTCCAACAGGTCGTGCAGCTCTACCCGTCGGTGAAGAGCTTCGTGCGCCCCAGCGGCAACGCCCGCAAGCTCTCGGCAGAGTCGCTCAACCGCGCCTACCAGAAGAACGAGCTGAAGGGCGTCACCGCCTATGTCGTCGGCAGCAGCATCTTTCTCGAGGGCTGGGTCGACTCGCTGGACGATCTGAAAAAGCTGGAGCTGATCACGCGCTCCTTCGGCGAGAAGGCCGAGAGCCTGGTGACGGTGGGCCAGAAGAAGCTGGTGCTGGTCGAGGTGGACTTCGTCGAGGTAGCCACCGGAGCCAACAAGCTCGTCGGCGTGAAACCGCCCGCGCAGATCCTCTCCACCGGCGGCGGCGCCACCGCGACGGTGAGCATCGTCCAGCCCATCCCGGGACTCGATACGGGCGGTACATTGAAGAGCGGCGCGCTCACGGTAGGCGCCACCGCGGGCAGCGACTTCTCGGTCGGCGCGCGCTTCGACAACAGCTACCAGCGCATCTTGAGCCAGCCCAAGCTCCTGGCGGCGTCTGGCGAGAAGGCGGAGTTCCTGGCGGGCGGCGAGCTACCCATCCTCGCCATCACACAAAATACATTCAATGTCGAATACAAGAAGTTCGGCGTCCTCTTGAGCGTCACGCCCACGGCGGACCGCAGCGGCAACATCGGCACCGAGATCTACGCCGAGATCTCCACCGTCGACCGCACCGTCTCGGCCGTCGCCAACGGCGTGAACGTGCCGGGCTTCAAGGTGCGCAACGTCAAGACCAGCGTGAGCGTCCACGACGGCGACACCATCGTTCTGTCCGGGCTCTACAACTACAGCGAGGACAAAGAGGTCTCGAAGCTCCCGCTCCTCGGCAACATCCCCATCCTGGGAGAGCTCTTCAAGAGCCGCAACTTCATCGACAACAAGACCGAGCTGGCCATCTACATCACGCCGCGGGTGGTGACGCCCGGCCACGAGCAGGTGGAGAAGATCATCCAGGACAGCCGCGACAGATATAAAGAGGCAGGAAAGTCGGTGTCCTTCTCCATCTTCGACTAGACTCTCCTCGGACCTTTCGGGAGCTGCCCACGATGCCTTTTTCCGTCATCCTCACCGAGAAGGGCGGAGCCACCCAACGGCTCGACTTCGACTCGGAAGAGATCACCATCGGGCGCGTCGACGAGAACGACATCTGCCTGCCCAAGGGCAACATCTCCAAGAAGCACACCAAGATCGTGGTCAAGGACGGGAAGATCATCGTCCTCGACCTGAAGAGCACCAACGGCACCTACGTCAACGGCAAGAAGCTCGCCGGGCCCCAGGTCATCACGCCCACGGACAAGGTGTACATCGGCGACTTCATCTTGAACGTCGAGCCGCCCGAGGCGGTGGAAGATCTTCCGGCGGAGGAGGCCGAGGCCCCGTTGGAAGACACCGCGGACCCGGCGCCGTACGAGGGCGAGGAGACGCGGCGCGAGGAGTACCCGGAAGAAGAGCTGACGCCCGAGCCGCTGATCGAGACCGCGCCCGAGCCCATCGCGGAGAACGAAAACGCTCCCACCGCGGCCACCAACCTGCGCAAGCAGCCCATGGCGGAGAACGCGCCGACGGCCATGGCCAGGAGCCCGCTCGCCGCCGCCAAGGCCGCCGCGGCCGCCGGTGCGGTGCCACAGCCCAAGCCGCTGCCGTCCAAGCCCGCGCCGCCGCCGCCGCCGCCCAAGAAGCGGCCGCAGGTCAGCTCGGTTCCGCCTCCGGCGGCGTCCCTCGACGACTACGCCGTCACGCTGCAGACGGTGCACGAGCGGCTCATCGAGGCGCTCGATCTGCGCCGGCTCGACCTGGACGCCATGGCCAGCGAAGAGCTGTGGCAGAAGACCGAAGAGGTCATCCGCCAGATCGTCAGCAAGATGGATCAGAAGGGCGAGCTCGACGCGCATCTCGACCGCGAAGAGCTGGCGCAGGACGTCCTCAACGAAGCCCTCGGCCTGGGTCCGCTGGAGATCTACCTCGCCGACGACACCATCTCGGAGATCATGGTCAACAGCCCCACGCAGGTGTTCGTGGAGCGCAACGGCCGGCTCGAGCAGGTGGAGAAGGCCTTCAGCTCGGTGCAGGCGGTGCTCGGCGTCATCGAGCGCATCGTCGCGCCGCTGGGCCGGCACATCGACGAGTCGTCCCCGCTGGTGGATGCGCGCCTGTCGGACGGCTCGCGCGTCAACGCCATCATTCCGCCGCTGGCGCTGAAGGGTCCCTGCATCACCATCCGCAAGTTCAAGCGCGAGCTGCTCGGCGGGCAGAACCTCATCGACCTGGGCGCGATGACCCCGCAGATGGCCGAGTTCCTCGACACTTGCGTGAAGGTGCGGCGCAACCTGGTCATCTCCGGCGGCACCGGCTCGGGCAAGACCACGCTGCTCAACATCCTCTCGGGCTTCATCCCCGAGAGCGAGCGCATCGTCACCATCGAGGACGCGGCAGAGCTGCGGCTCGCGCAGGAGCACTGGGTGCAGCTCGAGTCGCGGCCCACCAACATCGAGGGCAAGGGCGAGATCACCATCCGCGATCTGGTCCGCAATTCGCTGCGCATGCGGCCCGACCGCATCGTCGTCGGTGAGTGCCGCGGCGGCGAGGCGCTGGACATGCTCCAGGCCATGAACACCGGCCACGACGGCTCGCTCACCACCCTGCACGCCAACAGCCCGCGCGACGCGCTCAGCCGCCTCGAGACCATGGTGCTGATGAGCGGCATGGAGCTGCCGGTGAAGGCCATCCGCGAGCAGATCGCGTCGGCGGTTCACGTGGTGGTGCAGCAGATCCGCTTCGCGGACGGCACCCGGAAGATCACCGCCATCTCGGAGATCACCGGCATGGAGCAGGACGTCATCACCATGCAGGACATCTTCACCTTCAAGCAGGAAGGCTTCGACCCGGACGGCAAGGTGCTGGGCCGCTTCACCGCCACCGGCCTCGTCCCGAAGTTCTACGAGGACCTCCAGCGCCGCGGGGTCCCGGTCAACCTCGACATCTTCCACGAGGAGTAGGCCGCGGGAGATGGCCCGTTGAGTACACGGGATGCCGGGAGAGGCCATCCCGTGCAGCCTCTTCCGCGCAGATGGCTGCGTGGCCGTCGCCTGCTGTTACGAGATCTGCCCAAGAATGATCTCGTGTGAGCTTCGCCCGGATGAACGAACGGGCGTCAGGCGTCACTTGCCCGGCAGCGATCTGCGCGGAGTGGGACGGGCCAGAGATGGCTCTGCGCTCGCGTCCGTGACCCACTGAGCCAGCGCCGGCTCGTCTACTTCCACCCCGGGAAGGGCCAGACGGCCTTGCCGGTCTTGAGAGCCTCGGGCCATACAGTGATGAACTTGCCCTGGATGATCTGCTCCACCAGCATCTGGTGCTTGTTCTGGTTGGTGTAGCCGTCGTAGTCGCGGAAGGTCACCTCGCCGTCGATGGTGTCCCACTTGCCGTCGTGGAGCAGCGAGCGGAGCTTCTCGCGGTCGCCCTTCGCCTCGGTGGCGGCCTGGGCCAGGATGTACATCGACGTGTAGGCCGTGGCCGCGTGATAGCTGGCCACCTTGCCGTAGCGCTTCTCGTACTTGGCGGCGAACTCCTTGGCGCCCGGCCACTGCACCGCCGGGGTCCACTGCGTGCTGGAGAAGACGCCGTTCGAGGCCGCGACCTCGCCCGCGAACTGCGCGTTGGCAAAGCCGGCGCCCGCGCCCAGGAACGCCTGCGGAGAGAGACCGAGCTCGCGCGCCTGGCGCATCAGCAGCACGGCGTCGGCGACGTACGAAACCATGAACACCAGGTCGGGGTTCGAGTTCTTCAGGTTCACGAGCGTCGAGCGATAGTCGGGCGAGCCCTTCTGGTACGCCTCGTTGAAGACGACCTTGAGGCCCTTCTTCTCCGCGTACTCCTTGGCCGACCGCGCGCCGGAGGTTCCGAAGTCGGTGTTCTCGTTCAAGATGGCGACGGTCTTCGGCTTGCCGAGCGAGAGCGCCATGTCGATGAGCACGGCGGCGTAATCGCTGGTGGTGGCCGAGACGCGGAACACCCATTTGTACCCTTGCCGGGTGATCTCCTCTTTCGAGGCGACCGGGTTCACCAGCGGCACTTTGTACTTTTCGGCGTTGCGGGCGACCGCGCTGGTGACCGCCGAGGTGTACGCGCCGACGACGCCGGCGACCTCGTCGCGGGTGGCCAGCTTCTCCAGCGCCGAGAGGCCGATCTGCGGCTTGCCGGTGTCGTCCTCCCAGACGACCTGCACTTCGATGCCCTTGGCCTTCAGGTCATCGAGCGCCAGCTTGATGCCGTTGGTGATGTCCTCGCCGATGGGCGACTCCGGACCGGTCATCGAGTTGATGACGCCCAGCTTCACCGGAGCAGCCAGTACGGAAGACGAGACGAGCAGCGCCGCCAATAGAGTCTTGGTCATGGAGCGGCTTTATGGCGAAGGTCCGTACAAAAGAAAAGTCTTTAGCGCGATTGACGCACCCGGCCGCGCCTCAGGACCGTCGTGAGCCAGAAGAAACCGAGGAAGCCCATGCCTGACACGGTGCGAAAGGCCGTTCCGTACAATTTGCCCAGGCCGAGGGGCGCGTTGGCCAAAAGATCGCCGATGGGCCACATCTCTTCGATGCTGGTCACCCGCACCGCGCCGTCTTCGCGCAGCGTGAACTCGTAGACCAGCACCGTCCGGAGCGGATACGTGTAGCCGGGTACCGGGCGCAGGTGCATGACGCCGTCGATCAGCGCGCGGCCGCGGCCTTCGGAGATTTGGACGGACATCTGCGTGATGTCGAAGTGGAACTTGAAGGCCGTGTGAAACCCGCGCAAGCCGACGCGGATCTTGTCGAACCCATGCCCGCGCACCGCCGGATCGACGAACGACACCTCGGCGGAGAGAAACGGGATCACCTCGCGCTCCAGCTCATCGAGCGGCACGCCCGTGTCGTACATGAGGGTGACGATCTTCCGGATCTGCTCTTCGGCGGTCTGCATCGCCGCTGGATACCAGCTTTCTACCCGCCGGCACCCAGCGCGATGCCCAGAGCGATGATGGTCAACACCGCGGCGTCAACGCCAGGTGCGTCACTCCTGGGTGAGCCTGGCCGGTGACGAAGGTGCTGATCAAGGCCTTGTGCTAGAAGCCGCCGATGCCTTCGCTGTGGCTTGTTGACGGGTCGCACGCCATCTACCGCGCGTACCACGCCCTGCCCCATCTCTCGACCCGCACCGGCGTCTCCACCAACGCCGTCTACGGCTTCACCACCATGCTGCTCAAGGCCATCCGCGAGGGCAGCCCCACGCATCTGGCGGTCGCGTTCGACGAGGACGCCAAGGCCAGCCGCGTCGAGCTCTACGGCGAGTACAAAGCCAATCGAGAGGCCGCGCCAGACGATCTTCCACCGCAGTTCGGGTTGGTGCGCCGCGTGCTGGAGGCGATGCGCATTCCGGCCATCGGCTACAAAGGGTACGAAGCCGACGACGTCATCGCCACGCTGACCAAGAAGGCGCGCGCGCAGGGCTGGGAAGTCGTCGTCGTCACCGGCGACAAGGACCTGATGCAGCTGGTGGACGGCAGCGTCCGCTCGTACGACTCGATGTACGAAAAGTGGTACGGGCCCAAGGAGGTCGAGGAGAAGTGGCTGGTGCCGCCCGCGCAGCTGGGCGACCTGCTCGCGCTCATCGGCGACAAGAGCGACAACATCCCGGGCGTTCCCGGCGTGGGCGAGAAGACCGCCGCCGGCCTGCTGAAAGAGTACGGCTCGCTCGAAGGCGTGCTCGCCAACGCGGCCAACGTGAAGAAGCCGAAGCTGCGCGAAAACCTGATGGCCTCCATCGAGAAGGTGCGCTTGGGGCGCAAGCTGATCACCCTCTTCGACGAGCTGCCGCTGCCGGTGGGCATCGACGACCTGCAGCGCAAGCTGATCGACGAGCCGAAGACCCGCGCGCTCTTCACCGAGCTGGAGTTTGTACGTTTGGTGAAGGACCTGCCCCGGCCCGCGCCCGAGCCGCCCACCGGCGCCCGCCGGACGGCCTCCACGCTGGAGCAGGTGCGCGAG
>DATBAA010000375.1:0-1802 GCA_036271755.1 Myxococcales bacterium
CGACACGACCGAATCGATCTGGCCCTTGCACTTCGCGACGAGGCCGTCCCACCGGCGGCGTGAGAGCGCTTCGATCTCCACCGTCACCTCGTACAGCTCGCCGCCGGCCACCAGCGCGTCGACGCGGCCTTCGCCGATGCGCAGATCGACCACCGAGCCGTTGCGCAGGTAGGTGCGGCCGCGCGGGAGGCGATTGGCGAAGTCGCTATAGGCCTCCAGGTTCTGGCACCAGGCCTTGCCCCAGAACGAGGCGGCGATCTTCTTGCCGTCGAGCCGGAGCGGCTGGAGCTTGCGGCCGCCCTTCTCCAGCCGTCTCGCCTCCTGGACCGCGCGCGCCCGCCGCTCCGCGACCGGGACGTATGGCGGGAATCGGAAATCGTCGTACCTGGACCAGGCCATTCGCAAGACTCTACCCTCCTTCTTCCATGGCGCTGGCCAAATCGAGCGAGACGGTGCGCAGCAGCTCGGCGTCGCTCATCTCGGACAGGCTCGCCTCGGCGCCGCCCTCGAGCAGCTCGCCCGCGAGCTTCTTCTTGTCCGCCAGCATGCGGTCGATCTTCTCTTCCACCGTGCCGCGGCAGACGAACTTGTGCACCAGCACGTTGCGCTTCTGGCCGATGCGGAAAGCCCGGTCGGTCGCCTGCTGCTCGACGGCCGGGTTCCACCAGCGGTCGAAGTGGATGACATGCGCGGCGGCGGTCAGGTTCAAGCCGACGCCGCCCGCCTTGGTGGAGAGGACGAAGAAGGGCGCAAGGCCGCGCTGGAAGCGGTCGACCAGCGCCTGCCGTTCGCCAACCTTGGTCTGCCCGTGCAGCACGAGACCCTCGGCGCCGAAGACCGCGGAGAGCAGCTCCGCCAGGGGCGCGGTCATCTCGCGAAACTGGGTGAAGACCAGGAGCTTGTCCTGGCGCGAGGCGATCTCCTCCGCCAGCTCGCGCAGGCGCGCGAACTTGCCGCTCGCGGCTGCCGCGAACCCGCCGTCGCGCAGCCACTGCGACGGATGATTGCAGATCTGCTTGAGGCGCAGGAGCGACGCCAGCACGAGGCCCCGCCGCTGGATCCCCTCCGCTCCCTCGAGCGACTCTCGCAGGCCGGCGACGGTCTCCTGGTAGAGAGCAGCCTGCTGGCGGGAGAGCCCGCAATACGCCGTCAGCTCCGTCTTCTCGGGAAGGTCTTTGATGACGTTCTTGTCGGTCTTGAGCCGCCGCAGGAGATAGGGCCGCGTCAGCTCGCGGAGCGGGCCGTAGCCGCCGCGGTCGAGCTTCTTCACGAACCGGCCGAAGGCGGCGGCGGAGCCCAGCAGCCCAGGGTTCAAGAAGTCGAAGATGGACCAGAGATCGCCCGCGCGATTTTCCACCGGCGTTCCCGTCAGGGCGATGCGGGCCCGCGCGTTGACGGCCTTTGCCGCCCGCGTCTGCTTCGCCGCCGGATTCTTGATGGCCTGCGCCTCGTCGAGGATGACGACGTCCCATCTGGTCTTCGCGGGCCAGCCGGCGCGGAGCAGCGTGCCATAGGTGGTGACGACCAGATCGTGATCCGCGAGCTTCGAAGAGCCCGAGGACTGGGCAGCGGACGGGTGTTCGAAGCGCGCGCGCAGCGACGGCGCGAACCGCGCGATCTCCGCCGCCCAGTTGCCCAGCAACGACGCCGGAACGACGAGCAGGCTGGGACCGGCAGCAGCTCCCGCGCGCTTGCGCGCGAGCAGGAAGGCGAGGACCTGGATGGTCTTGCCCAGGCCCATGTCGTCGGCGAGACAGGCGCCCAGGCCGAGGCCGGCCACCAGCGAAAGCCAGCGCACGCCC
>DATBAA010000376.1:0-9171 GCA_036271755.1 Myxococcales bacterium
CTTCACCCACCACTTCGTCTCGGGGCTGCGCGGCGCGGCCGACGCTTCGGGAGACGGCCGCATCACGCTCGCCGAAGCCTATCAGTACGCCTTCAGCCACACGCTCTCCTCGAGCTCGACCGCGGGCGTGCGGCAGCATCCGGGCTACGAGTATCGGCTGGCGGGCAAGGGAGAGCTGGTGCTCACCGAGGTGACGAAGCCGTCGGCGTCGCTCGAGCTGCCGGAGGGCTTCGATCGGGCGCTCATCGTGCTGGTGCGGCGCGATCAAGTGCTGGCGGAGCTGACCTCCGACGCGGCGAGGCGAATCGCGCTGGCGCCGGGCGAGTATGCGGTGCGGGTCTGGCGCGGCACCCGGGCCTTCGCGGCGCGCTTCACGGTGGCGGCCGGCGAGGAGAAGCAGATCGCCTGGGCAGAGCTGCAATCCGTCTCCTCGCCGGTGGTCGCGGAGAAGGGCCACGCCGAGGAAGACCAGCCCGACGGCATCGACTCGCTGACGCCGGAAGCCAAGGCCGAATATCTGGGCAAGTTCGTCTCGGTGGGCGACCTGCTGCAGCTGACCGTCACCAACCACCAGGCCACCGTCACCAACGACTTCACGCTCTACCGGGGCAAGTACCGGGAAAAGCTCGGCGAGGGCGACTTCTTCGAGCTGGTCGCCCGGCCGGACCTGGCCGAGTCCTACCGGGTTCGCCGGGGCGCCAAAATCGGGCTCTTCGCTGGCGGCGGCGCGCTGATCCTCGGCGGCTTCGCGGACATCTTCTTCTTCAACAAGTGCAACCTGAAGCCCGGCGACCCCGGGTTTGCCGACCAGTGCGTCAGCGGCAGCCGCCTGGCCGTGCCCATCGCGGTGTCGCTCGTCGGGTTCGCCGCGGGCTTTGCCGCCTATTTCGTTCCGCAGCATCCGCTCGAGGCTTCCGAGATGCGCAGGCTCGCCGATCAGTACAACACCCAGCTCTACCGCGAGCTGTCGGGCGCGCCGCCGAAGCCGAAAGCCGAGATCGGCGTCGCGCCTCTAGCCGCGGCGAAGGGCGGCGGCCTGCAGCTCTCCGGCACCTTCTAGAAGCCGCTCGGCGACGCCTTTCGACCGCTCGGGCAGCTCGCGCGGATTTCCCGCTCTCGAAGCGTTTTGCTCCCTCCGTCAACCACGACGGAGAGAGCGATGCGCTGGTATTTCTGGAGAGAGCAGCTGGAGAAGAAGGCAAGCCGTGCCTTGCCCGAGGTGGCCGCGCCCGGCAGCCTTTCGCCCAAACAAGCCGCGAGCATCCTGCGCTCGCTGCGGAAGTTCCAGCTCGGAGAGTCGGGCGAGGGCCGAGTCGCGCACGAGATCGACGAGATGCCCTGGGCCGACGGCGACCTGCGCGCGCTGATCAAGCTCTGGGTGCGCGAGGAGGGCCGGCACGCGCGCATCCTCGCGCGGATGGTGCAAGACCAGGGCGGCACGCTCTTGCGCAAGGACTGGAGCGCGCGCGGCTTCGAGGTGGCGCGGCGGCTCCTGGGCGTCCGCTTCAAGCTGCTGGTGGCGCTGGCGGCCGAGGTCGCCGGCACGGTCTTCTACGGCCTGCTCGGACGCGCGTTGCGTCCCTGCCCGCTCTCGGCGGCGCTCCTGGAGATGGAGGCCGACGAGGAATTGCACCTGGCGTTCCAGGCGGAGCTCTTCGGCATGTTCGGCACCTCGCGCGCGCGATATCTCCTCATTCAAACCGCGTGGATCTGCCTGGGCCTGGGCGTCTCGCTGCTGGTCCTCTGGGACCATGCGCCCACGCTGGAATCCGTCGGCGTGCCCCGGCGGCAAACCTTTCGCGAGCTGATGCGCGGGGTTTTCGACGTGCGCGGCCGCATCCGCGCTCACTCTTCGCGAGGCTTGCGCAGCCCCAGCCGCCGCCGAAGCGTCCTCGCGAAGTGACGGGAGATCTCCACCTCCTGGCCTTCGCGCACGTGCGCCGAGAGGCCGCCCGTCTCGAGCGGCGTCAGCCGGCTCACGCGGCCCAGGTGCAACAGCGCACGGCGGTGCACGCGCTCGAAGCCGAACTCCGCCAGCTTCTCCTGCAATTCTTGAAGGCTCGCGTCGGTGAGCAGCTGCTCGTTCTCCAAGAAGATCGTCGCCAGCTCGCCTTCGAGCAGCACGTGGGAGATCGCCGCCGGATCCAGCAGGCGGATTCCCTGGCGCGTCGCGATCGGCAGCCGCGGAAGGTCCGCCGGCGGACGCCGCTCCCGGGCCCGGTCGAGCGCCTTCTTCAGCCGCGCGGCGTCGACGGGCTTCAAGAGATAGTCCGTCGCGCCCGCCTCGAACGCCTCCACCGCGTGGTCGCGGTGCGCGGTGCAGAAGATGACGTACGGCCGCGGCGCGGGCAGCAGCTGCGCGGCTTCCAGGCCGCTCAAGCCGGGCATGCGAATGTCGAGCAGCAGCACGTCGACAGCGTTTCCCCGCAGCTCGCGGAGGACCTCTTCCGCGCTCTCGCAGGTGCGCACCAGCTCGACCTCCGGCATGCCGGAAAGAAGCCGCGTCAGCCGTTGCCGGGCCATGGCTTCGTCGTCGGCGATCATCACCCGCACGGCAGCTCCAGCTTCGCGCGCGTCGTCTCGCCCACGCCTTCCACCTGCAGCGTCGCCGAGCTGCCGTAGGCCATCGACAGCCGCTTGCGCAGCGAGGCCAATCCGCTGCCGCCGGCGCGCGGACCGCGAAACGCTCCGGGATTGATCAGCTCGATTTCCAGCCTGCGCTCGAGCTGCCTCAACGACAGCCGGACCACGCCCGGGTGGCCTGCCGCCGGCCCGTGCGTCATCGCGTTCTCGGCAAGCGGCAAGAGCAGGAGCGACGGCAACTGCACCACAGGCACCGCCGGCACGTCCCAGATGATCTCGAGCCGCGACGGATCGCGCAGCCGGTGCATCTCGAAGAGATCGCGCACCAGGGCCAGCTCGCGCTCCAAGGGCCAGGCCGGCTCGCGCACCCCGTCGAAGATGGCGCGCAACAACGCCGACAGCTGCACCAGCGCGCGCTCGGCCACCGCGCCGTCCTGCCTGCACCACTCTGCGATGGCGTTCAAGGTGTTGAAGAGAAAGTGCGGGTCGAGGTTGTTGCGAATGGCCAGCAGCTGCGCCCGCTCGGCCTCTTCCGCCAGCGCTTCGGAGCGCGCTTCTTCGCGACGCAGCCGCAGCTCCATGGAGATGTCGCGGCCCGCGCCCCAGCCGGCGACGATGAAGAGCGAGAGGCAGATGAGGAGGCTGGTGGGCCGCAGCAGGAAGAGCGTCTTGAGCTGCAGCAGGTGCGCGAGGCCGACGCCGAAGACGAGCAAGAGCGCGATGCCCATCGCCACGTAGGCCAGCGTCCCCCAGAGGCGATCCCAGCCGCGCGAAGGCTCGACCCAGACGCGAAAACCGCAAGGAGCGAGAGCAGTCGTGGCGAGCGCCAGCAGCAGCGCGACGCCGCCTGCGCGGTAGCTCTTGCTGAAGACCGTCTCGCTGGTGACGAGCGCCAGCCCCACCAGCAAGAGCGGGCCCGCGCGGCGCGGCTCGAACAGCGCGCGCAGCGTCTCCTTCACCACCGCGCGATAGGAGATAGCCATCGAACGTCACATTACCGTGGAAGAGCGGCCGCGCCGCGGCGCTTGCCCACCACGTGCATCCAGACGGTCCGCAGCAGAATGGCCAGATCGGTGACCGCCGTGCCCTCCTCCGCGTAGCGCACATCCAATCGTGCGGTCAGCGCGGCGCCGCGGGCGAGCGTCACCTGCGCCGGGCCGGTCAATCCGGGGCGCAGCCGCAGGCGGGCCTTGAAGTCCGGATGAATCGCCCCGAGGCGCGCGCAGTCGGCAGGCGTCAGCGGCCGCGGGCCCACCAAGCTCATGTCGCCTTTGAAGACGTTGAAGAGCTGCGGCATCTCGTCGAGGCCGCGATCGCGCATCCACCGGCCAAAGCGCGTCGGCCGGCGGGCCTGGACGTCGGCCTCGGTGGACATGCTGCGCAGCTTCCAGATGAGGAAAATGCGTCCGTGGAGCCCCGTGCGCTCTTGCAGGAAGAAGACCGGCCGTCCCTGAGCAATCAAGGCAGCGAGCGCGAGTAGTCCCGTGACCGGCAGGATCAAAGGTGCCGCCAGCAGCAAGAGAGTCAGATCGAAGATTCGTTTCATACCCGCAGCCTAGGCACACCCAGAATCACGCCGCGCGGCTGACTGGCTGAACGGTCGAAATCCGGCGCTGAGCGGCCTATCTCTTCAGCGTGCCAACCATCTCCGGCGGGAGCACGCCCAGCGTCACCAGGGCACCGATGATCTCCGGATGCGTGCGAAATGCCTCTGAATCGGTGGGCAGGTGCACGCGCTGGACGTCCGCGCCGGACAGCTGCACGTCGGTCGCGCCCGTCGCGATGACGCGGGCCGTGAACTGGAACTGCTTCACGCTCGTGGCGCTGCTGCCCGGCGCTGGATCCCGCTCGCGGATGCTCAACAGGAACGCAGCCGCATCTCCAGGCGCCGGGTCGCGGCAAAGAGCGAAAGGCCTCACCGCGTCGGCGGTGCCGCTATAGCCCAGGTACACATTGTCCGGATTGTAGAAGCCCTCCAGGCAATGCGTGGTCGCGTACTCCTTGCCCGGACGGGCCATGAACAAGGGGCTCTTGGGCATTCCCATGACATAAGAAGTGAGCCGCTCGTTGTTGACCTCCACCTGCAGGCCGTCGGTAACGACCGTCAGGTCCTTGCCCAGCGTGTAGACCTTTTGGTGGGCACAGGCCGCCAGCAACAATCCAAGAAGAATGACGATGCGCATCGGGCAGCATTTATCACAATGGCTGCAATTCGAGCTACGCGTAACCCCAGCGGCGGCGCAGGGTCCATTCGGCGCCCGCGACGAGGCAGAGTAAAACCAAGACCTTCCAGTTGTCCCAGAGCGGCTTGGAGGTGCGCTGGCCCACCTCCACCAGCGCCGGATCGCGCCACGGCAGTCCCGAGAGCTGTTCGCCCGTGTCGACGACCTTGCCCTTGGTGGCCTGGGCCATCGCCTGCAGCAGGTCGGGCCTGGGCGCCGCCTCGGTCAGCTCGCGCGTGGCCGGCGCCACCACGAAGGCATCGTCCGCTTCGCCGACCGTCGTGCCGTCCGCGCGCCGCGCGGTCACCGTCGCTTTGTACGCACCAGCCGCGAGCGGCGGCAGCGCCACGCGCGCGCTGCCGTCCGGACCCGCGACGGCGGCCCCCAGCGGATGCGGCACGGGGTCCTCCGCCGAGGTCACCATCACTTGCAGCTTCGCTCCCGGCACGGGCTGGTAATCGTTGCCGCGCACCTGCACGTCGAGAGCGGGCGCCTCGGTGCCCGGCTCGAACGACGGCCGCTCGGAGGCGACGCTCATCGGCGTCAGCGCCGGGTCGCGCACCAGCCAGCGGATGGCCGAATGCCAGAAGGTCTCGTAGGCGCGCGGCCCTTGCGATTCTCCCGCGGCCACGAAGCTCCAGTACCAGCTCGAATCGGTGAGCAGCGCCAGGACCCGTCCTCGCCCCGCCTCGCCCACCACCAGCACCGGCCGCCCCTGATTCGACTGCAGCAGCGTCTGCCCCGAAGGCTTGAGCGGCCCGGTCGTGTTCAAGCCCGGCAGCTCGGGAAGCTTTGCCCAGGAGGCCGCGGCGGACGACGAGAGCTCCGTCACCGGATGGCGCAACCCCGCGTCGGTGAGGATGAGCTTCGCCGGCGTCTCGTCGATGGTCGTCGGTCCAGGCGGAATCAGCGTCACCGGCAGGATCTCTTCGATGGGCGTGCCCGCGTAGTCGCCCGCCGAGAAGCTCTGATCGCCGCCGATCATCGCGAACGCCCCGCCGTCGCGCACGTACTGCGCGATGCCGTCGAGGTATTGCGACATATGGTACGG
Organism: Myxococcales bacterium; assembly: GCA_036271755.1. Classification (GTDB taxonomy): domain Bacteria; phylum Myxococcota; class Myxococcia; order Myxococcales; family 40CM-4-68-19; genus 40CM-4-68-19. The sequence goes on from DATBAA010000376.1 coordinate 5,857, forward strand.
CCGGTGATTGAAGTTCTGGAAGAGCACCAGATCGAACGTCTTCAGCTGCTCCTGGAAGATCTCCTGGGTGGGAAACGGGATCAGCGACAGCTCGTCCTGGGTGCTGTGCGGGTCGTCGCCGGGCGTGCGCAAGATGAAGAAGGAGATGAGGTCGACGTTGGGGTCGCGCTTGAGCAGCTGCCGCAGGAAGCGCACGTCCCACGAGGGGCGGCCCACCACCAGCAGCACGCGCACGCGGTCGCGAATCACTTTGAGCACGAACGACTTCTGGTTGTTCTGCGTGATGGCTTCGCCCTCGTAGACCGGCGCCTTGACGGTGAAGGCGAACTTGCCGGTGCGGTCGGGCACGAACGAGAGCTTCACCTCGCCGCGCGCAGGGTCGCCGCTGAGGTGAACCGTGTTCTGCGCCACCGGCTGGCCGTCGCGGGTGAGCGTGATGGGCACGTCGGTCACGGGGAAGCCGCGGGCCGAGACGAAGACGTCCACCGTCACCATGTTGCGGACGAAGGCAAAGTCGTCGACGGCGATCTTTTCAATGGCCAGATCCTTGGCCGCGGCGGCGCCGATGGGCAGCGCGAAGAGCGGCGCGTCGAGCTTGCGCAGCTCCTGTACGGCGGCGGCCGGAACGCCCGAGCCCAGGTCGGCGTTGTCCGAGCCGTCGCTGGCAATGAACAGGCCCGCCAGCGGCCGGCCGCCGGTGCCGTTGGCCGCGGCGCCGGTGACCGCGCCCAGCAGATCGGTCGACGGACCCTGCGGATCCGTGGGCAAGCGCGAGAGGTCGAGCGGCTGCAGCTCCTTGTCGAAGCCGTAGAAGTCGAGCTGGAAGCGCGAGGCCAGCTTGCCCAGGTCTTCGGCGTGATCCTTGGACCAGCGCTGCAGCTCCTCGGCTCTCGACGGACCGCCCGGCGAGGCGGGGAACTTCATCGACTTGCTGGTGTCGAAGAGCAGCGCCACGCGCGCCCGCACGCGAGACTCCGCCCGCAGCTCGAGACCCGGCTCGAAGAGCAAAGCCAGGAGGAGCAGCCCCGCCAGCACGCGGAAGCCCAACAGGAGCGCGCGCCGGCCCTTGGAAGGCTCGCCGCGCACGCCCCGGAAGGAGAACCACACCGCGGCCACCAGCGCCGTGGCGGCCAGGGCCAGGACCCAGGCCGGCAAGGTGGAGAGCGAGGTGATGCGCCAGGCGTTGTACGTCGAAGGGCCCGTCAGATCCTCCGGCGCTTCATGATGAAGGGGATGTGCACCTGGTCTTCCTTGTAGTCCAGGCACGTCGCGTACATGGCGATGTTGACGCCCAGCCGTACGGCGTACTCCCGCTGGCGCTCTCCGCCCGGCGTCACCTCGAACTCCCAGCTGCCCAGCGAGTCGCGCGCCATGGCGCCGATCAAGTCGTTGCCCGAATAGAGGACGCCGAGGCGGCCGCCCATCTCCAGGGCTTCGAGGTCGGGCATGCTCATCACCCGGCCGTAGGGGCCGTCGAGCAAGTAGAACGATTTGTACAAGACGTGATCGCGGCCCACCTTCTGCATCTGCGCGCCCGGCGCGATGCGCGCCATCAGCTGGCGCGCGGACAGCTCAAAGGCGGAAGAGCGCTGCGCGCTGGCGTCGTCGAGCAGGAGAAAGCCGCCGTAGCTCAGATAGCGGCGCAGCTCGGCCACCTCGTTGTCGGCGGGCGGGGGAAACGCCTGGTCGGAGCTGAGCACGGCCAGCGGAAAGCGGAACAGCTCCGGGTCGGAGGGCGCGATGGCCTTCACCACGGGTGAGGTCTCGATGCTGGTGCGGCGCGCGATCTCCCAGGCGAGGCGCGACAATCCGTCCGGCCTGGGGTCCCAGCGGCCGCCGTGGCGAAGCTGGGCGAAGGTCATGCGCGCGGCGTCACCAAATGCGAGCGAGCGCCCGGCCGCGAGGAGCAGCGGCAAGCCTAGGAGGTGACGGCGGGAGATCATTGCGGCGTGAGCCTAACCTTGAATGGGGAGCGCATCTGCAAGAACCGTCCAGAGGCTCACGCATTCCGTCTCCAATGCGACGCACCTCCTGCGCCCTTGCCCGGCCGCCGGGGCCGGGCTAACTTGCCGCGGCCATGGCCCAGAACACCCAGTCCAGCACCGCCTCGCGTGCGACCGTCGCGGGCACCGCCAACGACGCGCCCATCACCCCCGCGCTCTTCACCTCCAGCAAGCGGGACTACATCCCCGACGCCAAGCGGGTGGGCGACGGCATGCAGGCCCCCGAGCTGGAATCGGCCCGTGCCGCCTTCAACGACGGCAACTACGCCGCGGCCCGCCGCGACGCCCGCAAGGTCTTGAAGGCCAAGGATTCGACCCCGCAGGCGCGCATGGAGGCGGGCGATCTCATCGACCGCACCGACGTCGACCACGGCCCCATCGCCACCGCCGTGGCCATGTTCATCATGCTCGGCCTGATGCTGATGTTCTTCGCCACCAACGGGAAGTGACGCTGCCGGAGCTGCCCGACCCGGCGCAGCTGCGCCAGGTGCCGCATTGGGTGGGCCCCGCGCTCTTGATCCTCGCGCTGTTGATCACCGTCGCCGGGCCCATCGGGCTGCGGCTGATGAACGCTGTCTTGCTGGGCGCCGGCGCGTTCTGCGCGGCCTTCTTCGGCCTGCGCGGCGACTCGCTGCACGAGTGGCTGCACGGCGCGGTCTCGGTCCCGGCCGCGATGATCGGCCTGGTCCTAGGTCTGGCGTCGCCGGCTGCCGGCACCGGCGTGGTCATGACAGCCATCTGCGCTGGCTTGGGCTTTTTCGTTGCGCGCTTCTTCAAGCTGACGCTCTTCGAGATCCCCGCGGCGTCGGCCGGCTTCGCCGGCTTCTTTTGGGGCTTCACCCAGCACAAGCGGCTCTCGATCTGGCTGCCGCCGATCTTCGCCGCGCTCTTCGCCTCTGCGGGGCTGCAGCTCACCTGGCGCCGCGCCTGGCCGCCGCTCCCCACGCTGATCGCGACCGGCGTCCTGATGGCGCTGCTCGAGGTGTTGGCGATCTTGCGCGCACGGCTCGTGAAGAGACGCCAGGAGGCCGGCGCGAAGCGCGTGGCCGACGAAGAGCTGCGAAAACGAGTCGCCGAACAGCAAGCCGAATTCAAACGCACCTACGGCGAACAATAAACTGTCTCTTCGGATCAACCGCAAAGCGCGCGAAGCGCGCCAAGGTTCTTCAAAAAAGATGCTTTTCTTTGCGCGCAGTGCGCGCTTTGCGGTTGATCTGAGTCACAGCGCTGGGGCGAGGAGGCGGGCGAATTGGACGGCCACCTTGAACGGCACCCCGCGGGCGGTGATCTCGGAGATCAGCAGCGGCTTGCA
>DATBAA010000377.1:0-5034 GCA_036271755.1 Myxococcales bacterium
TGCCGCACGTGAGCGTCTTCGCGCCGGTCCACAATCTGGCGGCGCTGCGTGCGCTGGAACGGCATCTGCTCTCATGAAGTCACTTCGAATCAAACGCGGAGAAGCGGTCTCGGAGGGCCTGGTGCTGACGCGCGGCGTGGGCTCGCTGCAGAAGGGCAGGGTGCTGACCGCCGCCGACGTGAGCGCGCTGCCCGACTGGCCGTGGACGGAGCTGCAGGCCATCGCGCTCGAGCCGGGAGACGTCCACGAATCGGTGGCGGGCCGCAGGCTCTCGGCCGCTGCCGCGGGCGCGGGCGTCGAGTCTTTGCCCATGGAGGCCGGCTCGTTTCCCATCGCCGCGCGGCTGCGGGGAATCGTGGAGCTCGACGCGGCACGCATGGCCTCGGTCAACCTCGTCGCCGACCTGGCGCTCTATGGGCACCCGCACGGGTATCTCGCCATGGAAGGTGAGATCGTGGGCCGCGTGAAGGTGGTGCCGTTCGTGACGCGCGAGGAGCGGGTCAAAGAGGCCGAAAATCTGGCCTCTGGCGGATTGATTCGAGTCCGTCCTTTCGTGCCCATGAGCTGCGCGCTGCTGGTGCAGGAAGAGCTGGCCGAGGAGTCGTTGGCGAAAGCGCGCAAGGCGTTTGAAGAGAAGCTGGCGTTCTTCGGTTCGACGCTGCGGACGGCGCGGCTGGTGCCGGGAACGGCCGACGCGCTGGCGCAAGCGCTGCGCGAAGAGGCTGAAGCCGGCGCGCGGCTCATCGTCGTCGCCGGCAGCCGATCGATGGACCCGAGCGACCCCGTGCTGGGCGCGCTGCCCGCGGCCGGCGCGAAGATGGAGAAGCACGGCGTCCCCGTCTATCCGGGCACGCTGCTCTGGCTGGCGTGGATGCGAGATGCCGCCGTGCTGGGCGCGCCTTCGTGCGGCATCTTCTCCAAGACCAGCTCGCTCGACGTGGTGCTGCCGCGCTTGATGACGGGCGAGCGGATTCTGGCGGCGCAGCTTGCACAGCTCTCGGCCGGCGGGCTCATTTCGCCGTCGACTTCGTTTCGCCTCGCGCCCTACCGCAAGGATGCCCAGCGCGGACACCTCGAATGAGCTTGTACGGCGAAAAGGTCGCCGAGCACGCGAAGAACCCGCGCAACCAGGGCGCGCTCGCCGGCGCCAATGCCACGGGCGAAGGAGTGAACCCGCTCTGCGGCGATCGCCTGCGCATGCAGCTGAGCCTGGAAGATGGGCGCATCGCCGCGGTGCGCTTTCAGGCCGAGGCCTGCATGGTCTCGGTCGCCGCCGCCTCCATCTTGAGCGAGCTGTTGCCGGGAATGAGCGTGGCCGAGGCGCGGGCCTTTCCGCGCGAGAAGCTGTTGGCCGCCCTGGAGACCGAGCTGCGGCCCTCTCGCGTGAGCTGCGCGGCGCTTTCGCTGCAAGTGCTGCAGACGGCGCTCAAATGAGGGACGTCCGCGCCGACTTTCCGCTGCTCTTCCAGAAGCCGCTCGTCTATCTGGACAACGCCGCCACCTCGCAGAAGCCGCGCGTAGTCATCCAGGCGATGCAGGCCTTCTACGAGCAGTCCAATGCCAACGCGCATCGCGGGGTCTATCGGCTGGCGGAGGCCGCCAGCGCCGTCTTGGAAGGAGCGCGCGAGGCGGTGCGGCGGTTCGTCAACGCCGCGAGCGCGGACGAGATCGTCTTCACGCGCGGCACCACCGAGTCGGTGAACCTGGTGGCGCAGGGCTGGGCGGCGCGGCGGCTGGGACCCGGCGACGAGCTGGTGGTGACCGAGCTGGAGCACCATTCAAACTACTTGCCGTGGCAACGAGTTGCCCAGCAGACGGGCGCGACGCTGCGCGTGCTGCCCATTGACGCCACGGGCGCCCTCGCTGCGTTCGAGCTCGGCCCGCGCACGAAGTTGCTGGCGTTCTCACACGTGTCCAATGTCCTCGGGACGGTGCAGCCCGCGTCGCGATTGATTCAGGCCGCGCGGGCCGTGGGCGCGGTGGTGCTCATCGACGCCGCGCAGTCGGCGCCGCACATGCCTTTGGATGTCCAGCAGCTCGATTGCGACTTTCTCGCCTTCTCCTCGCACAAGATGCTCGGGCCGCTGGGCATCGGCGTGCTCTACGGAAAGCGCGAACGCTTGGAAGAGACCGAGCCGCTGCTGCTGGGCGGCGGAATGGTCCACGACGTCGGAAGCTCGACCTGGAAAGCGCCGCCGCAAAAGTTCGAAGCGGGGACGCAGCCCATCGCCGAAGCGGCCGGGCTCAAAGCGGCCATCGAATACCTGGAATCGATTGGCATGCCGGAAGTCCACGCGCACGCGCGCGAGCTGGCGGCGTACGCCACGCAGCGGCTCGTGCAAGTGCCCGGCGTTCGCGTGCACGCCCCGGCTCAGGAGCGCGAGGCCGTCGTCAGCTTCCAACTCGACGGCGTTCACCCGCACGACCTGGCGGCATTCCTTGATCAGCGAAACATCTGCGTCCGCGCCGGCCACCACTGCGCCCAGCCGCTGATGCGCAAGCTGGGCGTCAGCGGCACCGTCCGCGCCAGCGTGCAGGTCTACAACACCCGCGAGGAGCTGGACCTGCTCGCCGCCGCGCTCACCGACGCCCGCACCGCGCTCTAGGCTCTCTTCGCGGTGAAGCGAAAAGACGGCCTACCTCGTCGCCGCCCGGGCGGCGGCGCGAACGATGGCGCGCTCCATGTAGATGGCCGCCAGGTTGGCGCGATAAGCCGGCGAGCCGGTCGGATCCTCGCGAAGCTCCATGCCGTCCGTCGCATGCCCCGCCGCGTCCTTGACTGCTTCCATCTTCTTGCCCAGCAGCGCCTGCTCCACCGCCGTCGCGCGAGTGACTTTTGAAGCGAGTCCAGTGATGGCGATGCGCGACCAGGCCACCGTGCCATCCGCCGCCAGCGAGATCTCCGCCGCCACCCCGACGATGGCAAAGCGCGACGCCGGATGCGGCATCTTTTCATAAGCCCCGCCGGTCTTCGGCGGCGGCAGCGGCACGTTGATCTGCGTGAGGATTTCGCCGGCCGTCAACGTCGTGCTCAACGGCCCGACGATGAAGTCCGCGAGCTTCTGCGTCCGCTCACCCTTGGGCCCGGCGATCACCACGCTCGCGTCCAGCGCCATCATCACCGCCGGCCAATCTGCCGACGGATCGGCGTGCGCGATGCTGCCGCCGATGGTGCCCAGATTGCGCACCTGGCGATCGCCGATGAGCAGCGCCGCCTCGGCGGCCATGGGCAGCTTCTGCTTCACCAGCGGATCGCGCGCGACGCCGTCGTGCGTGGTCCGGCCGCCGATCTGCAGCATGCCGTTCGTCTCGCGGGCGCCCACAAGGCCGGGGATCTTCCGCAGGTCGATCAGATGCGACGGCTGCGCCAGCCGCAGCTTCATCACCGGCACGAGGCTCATGCCGCCGGTGAGCACCTTGGCCTCGTCGCCGTGCTTCTCCAGGAGCGAGAGCGCCTCCGCCAGCGTCGCAGGAGCGTGATACTCGAAAGGAGCCGAATACATGACTATGCCTCCCTTCCGCGCAACGCTTCCCAGATACGGCCGGGAGTGAGTGGCATATCCATGTGTTTGATTCCAAAGGGTGAGAGCGCGTCCATCACCGCGTTGGCCACGGCGGGAGTGGAGGCGATGGTTCCGGTCTCGCCGGCGCCTTTGATTCCCAATGGATTGACCGGCGAAGGAGTCTCGGTCCGCTCTACTTCGAAGGTCGGCAAGTCGTCCGCGTGGGGCATGGCGTAGTTCATGAACGAGCCGGTGATCAGCTGCGCGTTCTCGTCGTATTCGGCGTGCTCCCAGAGCGCCTGCGAGACGCCTTGGGCAATGCCGCCGTGGACCATGCCGTCCACCACCATGGGGTTGATCACGCGCCCCAGATCGTCGACCGCGACATAGCGGACGATCTTCACGAAGCCCGTGCCGCGGTCCACCTCGACGATGCAGATGTGCGTGCCGAAGGGAAAGACGAAGTTGCCCGGGTCGAAGAAGCTGATGGCCTCCAGGCCCGGCTCCAGGTTCTTGGGCATGTTGTGCGCGAGATAAGCCATCAAGGACACGTCGGCAAAGGTCTTGAAGCGCGTGGGCGCGCCCTTCACCGAGAACTTGCCCGACTCATAGACGACGTCGGCTTCATTGGCTTCGAGCAAGTGAGCGGCGATCTTCTTCGCCTTCTCCTTGATCTTCTGCGCGCCCATATAGATGGCGGCCGTGCCCACGGGGCCGCTGCGGCTGCCGTAGCTGCCCATGCCGAACGGCACCTGGCCGGTGTCGCCGTGGACGATCTCGATGTCATCCATGGGCAGCTGCAATTCGTCTGCGGCCACCTGCGCGAAGGTCGTCTCGTGGCCCTGGCCGTGCGAGTGGGATCCGGTAAAGACGGTCACCTTGCCGGTGGGGTGTACGCGCACCGTCGCGCTCTCGTACAAGCCGGCCTGCGCGCCCAGGGCGCCGGCCACTTGCGAAGGCGCGAGGCCGCAAGCTTCGACATATGTAGAGAAGCCGACGCCGAGGTATTTGCCCTGCTTGCGCGCCGCCTCCTGCTCTTCGCGGAAGGCTTTGTAATCGAAGATGGTCAAGGCCTTGTCGAGCGCGCCGTGATAGTTGCCGCTGTCGTACATGACCGCGACCGGCGTTTGATAAGGAAACTTATCGGAAGGAATGAAGTTGCGCCGCCGGATCTCGAGCGGATCCTCGCCGCGCGCATCGGCCGCGAGGTCCATCATGCGCTCGATGAGATAGCAGGCCTCGGGACGTCCGGCGCCGCGATACGCATCGATGGGCGTCGTATGCGTGAACGCCGCCGTTACCGCGCAATGAATGGCGGGAATCTCATAGGTTCCCGAGAGCAGCGTTCCATAGAGGTAAGTGGGAATGGCCGGCGCGAAGAGCGAGAGATAAGCGCCCATGTTGGCCACCGTCTTGACGCGCAGGCCGGTGACCTTGCCTTCGGCCGAGAGCGCCATCTCCGCCTCGGTGTGGTGGTCGCGGCCGTGCGCGTCGGTCAAGAACGCCTCGCGCCGGTCGGAGGTCCACTTCA
>DATBAA010000378.1:0-2610 GCA_036271755.1 Myxococcales bacterium
TCGAGCTGAGCAAGCCCGGCTACCTGGCGCGCTCGATGGACGTCATCGCCGACCAGAGCCACGCCGAGAGGGCGCCAGCGCTGGAGAAGCAGCAGGCAACGGCCGAAGTCCGCCCCGCGCAAGAGCAGCCGCACGCCGCGCGCCGCAAGCCCGTCCAGCGCCCGGCCGAGGCCAGACCCAAAGACGGCCTCATCGATCTCGACGACTCGCACTGACGGCGTTTCGCGGTACAAGGCGCGCGTGGAACATCGCTTCGGCCTCTTCCCCGCGGACATCGCGCGCCTCTTCGACACCACCGAAGAGGTGGGCCGCAAGGTCATGTCGGCCGCGGTCCTGCGCGGCGAGCGCGACCTGTCGGGCGTCCGCGGCGTGCGCAAGACGCTGCTCGAGCGCATCGCCGCCGAGACCACTGTCGCGCCGCTGAAGATCGCCCACCGCGCCACCGCGCCCGACGGCTTCGTGAAGTATCTCTTCGAGCTGCACGATGGCGCGCGGGTCGAAGCGGTGCGCATCCCGGTGCCCTGCGAAGTGCCCGGCGCGGACCTCTCGCAGTTCGAGGGCAGGGAAAAGAAGTATATCGTCTGTATCTCTTCTCAGGCCGGCTGCGCGCTGGCGTGCTCCTTCTGCGCCACCGGCTCCCTGGGCTTCAAGCGCAACCTCACCGCCGCCGAGATCGTCGGCCAGGTGATCGCGGTGCGCGACGAATCTCCCGATCGCCCCGTGCGCGGCATCGTCTTCATGGGCATGGGCGAGCCCTTCTTGAACTACGAGCAGGTGATCCGCGCGGCGAAGATCCTCTGCAACCCGTCGGGCGGCGCCATCGACGGGCGGGCCATCACCATCTCCACCGCCGGCATCGTCCCGCAGATCCGCCGCTTCACCGCCGAGGGCCACAAGTTCCGCCTCGCCGTCTCGCTCACGCACGCGGTGCCGAAGAAGCGGCTGCAGCTGATGCCCATCGAAGGCGTGCACCCGACGGGCGAGCTGGTGGCCGCGCTGCACGATCACGCGCGGGCGCGCAAGACGCGGGTCCTGGTCGAGTACGTGCTGCTCGGCGGCGTCAACGATTCGCCGGACGACGCCCGTGCGCTCGCGGCGCTGCTCGACCCCAAGCTGGTGAAGGTCGACCTCATCGACGTGAACCCCAACCCGTTCGGACCGGACTTCACGCGCTCTCCGAAAGCGAGACGTTCGGCCTTCCTGGACGTGCTCTCGGGGCTGCGCATGCCCTTCGCCATCCGGTACTCCGGAGGTCAGGAAGTGGCCGCCGGATGTGGTCAATTGGCTGCCGGCGGCGAACGGGTTGGCGCTCGGCTGGTGTGAGAATTAGCTTGAATAGGTGGCCGCGGGTCTTCGTCCCAAGGTCCAAGAACCGCCTATGAAAACAACCATCCTGACAGCCGCAGCGCTCTTGATTGCAGTGCCTCTCGCCGCCCGCGCGGAAGACGTGAAGCCCGCGATGACGAGCGACGGATTGTCGTACACGCCCGCCACCGCGGGCGGGGCTCCACAGCAGGCGCCCGACGTCGATCCCTATCGCCGCCGGTACCCGGACGATCCGCCTCCTTACGGCCAGGCGCGCTGGCAAGCCCGGCAGGGTTTATTGCTTTCCCTGGGCGTGGGCGGCGGCTCCATGTACCTCTCCACCGAGGACTCGCGCAGGACCGGCGCGCTCGATCTGTCGGGCCGCATCGGCTACGGCTTCTCCGACCGCTTCCAGATGTTCATCGAGTTCAACTCCGACCTCGCCCACTTCAACAACACCGGCGATGACGTCGCCTCGTGGACGGCCACGCTGCGCGGCCAGACGGTCCTCATCGGCGACCGCAGCGGCAACGGCCTCAACCTGAACTTCGGCGTCGGCCTGGGCGGCGTCACCTACAACAGCAACACCTTCGACGAGCAGCAGTCGGAGACGGGCCTGGCGCTGGCCGGCGGCGTCTCCTACAGCGCGCGCATCGGCAAGTTCGTCGCGCTCGAGCCGGAGTTCTTCGTCAACTGGCACGCCATCCCGAACCCACCGGGGTTCTCCGAGGACGTCGCCAGCACCTACGGCCTGCGAGTCAACCTCGTCTGGTACCTGCACTGACCAAGACGTCGAGCGATCAAAGGCTGAAACGAAACCGCCCGCGCACTTCAGGAAGAAGCGCCGGGCGGCTCCGTGGTGTTTCGGATTTCTTCGGTCTCAAACCTTGCGGACGTTCGCCGCTTGCGGGCCTTTCGGACCCTCGGTGACCTCGTACTCCACCTTCTGACCTTCTGCGAGGCTGCGGAAACCCTCCATCTGCACGGCGGTGTGGTGGACGAAGACGTCCTTGCCGCCGCCGTCGGGAGTGATGAAGCCGTAGCCCTTCGCGTCGTTGAACCACTTCACGGTCCCAGTCGCCATTCCGGATCTGCCTTTCGCAAGCGGCGTCCAGGTCGGGCGCCTTGGTGCCATCCACTGCATTAACGAGCGCCAACCAGAAAAGCTTCACGCCCGCCTTATCGAGGATAAGGACAGGCAAGGCTGGGTTTCAAGGGGGAGGCCCCGGATGCTTGGGTGACTGTCTAACCTTGTTTGGCCGCGGCCTCTGCGGCCGGGAGAGCGTTATCTCCCAATGCCCACGC
>DATBAA010000379.1:0-7618 GCA_036271755.1 Myxococcales bacterium
GACCGAAGGCCGGCGCGCGCGCCGAAGGGTCCGAGAGGATGTCCGCGACGAGCGCGGCGCTGGTTGCGGCAAAGAGGCGATGCTCCTGCTGCTTGGGCAACGGCAGCTCGTTGCCGGCCGCGTCGTAAGCGGTTTGTACAAAGCGCAGATCGCGATAGACACCGCCGCGGGCCAGGGCGGAGTAGGCGCGCGCGAGCTCTTGCAGCGTCACCTCGCCGTCGCCCAACACCAATCCCAAGCCGTAGTGCTCGGCGTCGCGGCGCAGCGATTCGAAGCCTGCCGCGTGCAGGGTCTCGAGCAGCTCCTGGGCTGTCACCTTCTCGGCCACCTTCACCGCCGGCACGTTGTACGAGCTGGCCAGCGCGACGCGGGCGCGCACCGGACCGTGAGCGCGGCGGTCGTAGTTCTTCGGCACCCAATCGCCGCCGCCGGCCGAGAAGTGCGACTCCACGTCCGAGAGCAACGTCGCGGCGGTGAGGCCGTGGCGCTCGAGGGCCTCCGCATAGGCAAACGGCTTGAGCGCGCTGCCGGGCTGGCGCAGCGTGCGCGCGCCGTCGATGCGGCCCTGGTGCTCCTCGTCGAACCAATCGGGCGAGCCGGCGTAAGCCAGCACCGCGCCGGTGGCGTTGTCCAGGACGATGGCCGCCGCGCTGCCCACGCGATCGTCCTTCAAGGCCGCCACCTGATCGCGCAGCGCCGCCTCGACCTGCTGCTGCAGCGCGAGGTCCAACGTCGTCTGCACGCGAATGGCTTTCAATGGCGTCTCGTGGCGGGCCACGGTCTCGACGAAGTGCGGCGCCTCGAACGCGCGGCGAATCCTGGCGGCGGACCAGTCGAGCGGCGCTCCCGGCGCGTCGGGCCTGGCGCGCGACGGCCGCCGCGCCAATGAGGCCAGGAATCGAGCCTGATCAGGATTGAGCGCTGCCGCGGGCCTGTCGAAGTAGAGCTGCGACGCCGCCTCGAGGCCGCGCACGTCGTTGCCCAGCGGAACGCGCGTCAGATATTGCTCCAGCACCTCTCGCTTGCTCAGCGTGCGCTCCAGCCGCCAAGCGAACCAGATCTCCGACAGCTTGCCGCGCAGCGTTCGCGGATGCGGGCGCAGGAGCCGCGAGAGCTGCATGGTCAAGGTCGAGCCGCCTTCGGCGAAGCGGCGCCCGCGCAGGTCGTGCAGGAAGGCGCGAACGAGCGAGTACGGATCGACGCCGTGGTGCTTGAAGAAGCGGCGATCTTCCTGGGCCGTGAACGCCTTCCAGGCGTGCGGCGGCAGCGTGGCGAGCCTCGCCGGAGCAGCGTGGCCTTCGCTGCGGGAGGCAAACTCACGCAGCAGCGTGCCGTCGCGGGCCTCGACGCGGAGCGAGACCGCCCTGTCGAGCGACAGCTCGGCGGGCGGCACCGCGCACGCGGCGACCAGCAGCAGCAACGCAGCCTTCACGGATTGGCCGCCAGAGGCCGCTGCGCCGCCACCGTGAAGCTGCCTCCCTCGCTGCGGCCGAACACTTCGGGCGAGTACATCTCCTCGGCGCGCGCCGGCTTGAGCGTGAACTTCCCGGGCGTCGTCGCCCGCGCCACGAACGAGAGCGTGTGCACCCCGGGCGGCAGGTGGTCCGCGAAGTAGACGACGCGATCGTCGCGCTTCTCGCTGTAGTTGAAGGGGCTCCAGAAGAGGTTCTGCGTGGCGTCGAAGCCCTCCGACTCTTCGCCTTCCTGACTCTCTTCATCGCGGGCGCGAGGCTGCTGGCGCGAGGTCGCCAGGGCCGTGTCGATGGCCTCGAGGCCGGCCGGCAGCGGCACTTCGACCGCGACGTAGTTGCGCTCTTGAGGAGTGGCCACGCGCGCCCGGATGCGGATCAGATCGCCGGCGGCGAAGTCGAGCGACTGCATACCCTTTGCCTCGAAGGGCTCGAACCAGCGCTGGACGAAGATGCCTTCCGACCGCGCCGTCTTGGGGATCTCGACGGGCGCGTAGCGCAGCAGCGCGGTGTAGAAGAGCGAGCCCTTGCCGTCGACCTCGAAGACCAGCGGCAGCTGACCTTTGCCAGCCTCCGCGAGCGAGATCTTCTTTTGCACGATGTTCAGGCTTCGCTGCTTGAAGTCCGCGGTGGCGATCTCCTTGCCGCCCAGCGCCACCCGCGCCACGAAGTCGGGCGCCTCGCGCTCGCGCACCCGCACCACCTCGGCGAGGCCCATCAGCGAATAGGCCGCCTCCTGCGTGTTGCGATACTTGCCGCCCTTGCGGACGTTGCTCAGGTAGCGCGCGATCTTGCTCACGTAGGGATGGTCGGGCTGCAGCGTCACCAAGGTTTGCAGCACCATGCCGGTGGTGCGCGTGTCGCTGTTCAAGAAGGGCGCGAAGCTGCCCTGGTCTGCCTCCTCGAAGTGCACCTCGCGCGGCGTCTCCTTGGCGGAGTCGAGCAGCGTCTGCAAGAGCGCGGTGGCCTGCTCGCGCTTGCCCTTGCCCACCGCGATGGCGTCGGCAAGCTGCGCCTTGGAGAAGAGCGGCAAGGAGTCTCGCAGCGCGTAGAGCTCGTCGTAGTAGCTGGGCAGCGGCTTCTTCATTCGCGCCAGCACTTGCAGCGCGAAGATGCGCTCCTCGGGTTGGACTGCGTCGTACGGGCAGCTCTGTTGACCCGCCGCCCGCGCCGCCAGGAACGTGCGCGCCCTGGCGAGCACTTGCGGATGCACCGGATAGCCAAGCTCCTGGGCGCGGCTCAGCGCCAGCGTCGCGTAGGTGGACGTCCAGGCGCGCGGGCAGGTAGAGGCGGGCCAATAGAGAAAGCCGCCGTTGGGAACTTGCAAGGCTTCGATCTTGGCGATGGTGTCGGTGACGATCTGATCATCGGTTGCCGCCTCTCCGAAGACGCGCTGCACCTCGCGGCGAGCCACGAACGGAACCAGGCGCGAGGAGAGCTGCTCCAAGCAGCCGTAGGGATATTCGACCAGTTGGTTGAGCGCTTCGCCCATGCCGCCCAGCGCGGTCGACGAGAGCGACAGCTCGAGGCTTCCCGAGGCTCCGGCCGGCGGCACCAGACCCTCTTGGACTTTGCCGTTGGTGTCTCCGGCGACGGCGACGGCCTCCATCTCGACGGGCAGCTGCACCGGAATGGTCTGCTCCACTCCGTCGCTCAGCTCGCCTGCCACCGCGCGGAAGCGGAACGTCGCCGGCCCGGCGGAGGTGGCCTTGAACTTGAAGCGCACTTCCTTCGCAACGTTGGCCTCGGCCGAGACGGTGCGCTGCGCTTCGCCGATGATCTCGACGGCGCCGGAGATCTGCGCGCTCACCTGCACCTCGAAAGACTTGACCGAATGGAGCACGACGCCGGCCTCGAATTCGTCGCCAACCCGGGCCAGGCGCGGCAGCGCGGGCAGGACCAGCAAGGGCAGCGAGACGCGGATGGAGGTCTCTCCGCCGCCGAAGCGATCCTGATCGGTCGCGGCCACCGCCATGATGCGGAAGGTGGTGAGGTTGTCGGGCAGCTCGAGCTCGGCGTGGGCTTTGCCGGTGGAGTCGCTCTCTAAAGTCTGCCAGAGCACGGTGGTGGCGAAGCGGGAGCGCACGTCGCCGGACGGCCCCAGACCGCCGCCGCCGCCGGGCTGCACCTCGCCCTTCTCGCCGAACTTCTGCCGCCGCACAAGGCGGTTCATCGGCTCGGCCACCGTCACCGCGAGGCCGTGCAGCGGGAAGAGCGACGCCACCGGATCGGGCAGCGTGTAGCTGGTCAGCCGCAGCACCGCCTCGTCCACCGCGTAGAGCTGGATCTCGGCGGCGACGCCGTGTCCGGCCGAGTCGCTGACGACGAGATCCACCGGCACCTTCTGCCGCGGCCGGTACTCGGCCTGCGGGGTCTGCAGCGCGACCTTGAGCCGCTTGGTGCCCGTGCCGACGTTGAGCTGTGCATAGCCCAGGCGCATCGAGGGCCGGCCGGGATCGTCGCCGGGCTCGACACCGCCCTTCTCGACCCGCTCGCGCTGCAGCACGACGCCGACGAAGACGTTGGGCACCATCGCTTCGGTGACCGGCACGTCGATGGTGGCGGCGGTGCCCTTCAAGTCGAGCACGCGCGCGTCCGATACGCCTTCGCGCTCCACCGAGACCAGCGCGCGGCACGACGGATAGGGAGATTTCACCAGGAGATGGGCCGTGTCGCCCACTTCATAAGAAGTCTTGTCGGCGACCACTTCGACCTTGGGGCCGTCGCTGGTCTGCCAGGCCGCGAAGCCGCCGCCCACCGCGTAGACCGTGACGGTCGTCAAAGCGAGGCGGCCCTGCGCGTCCTTGCTCTCCGCGCGAAGCTCGTGAAAGCCAGGCTTGGGCAACACCAGGCTGCAGCTCGCCGGATCGTTGCCGGTCTGCACGTCGCACTCGGCCACCTTCTCCACCACGGGCTCGTCGAGGGTTTCGTACAAGCCGGCGAAGTTGCGCTTCTTGATCGAATGCCACGAGCGCAGCAGGGCCGTGACGTGGACCTTGGCCTGCACGCGATCGCCGTTGGGCTTCGCTGTGATGACCGGCAGCGCCAGCGGCTCGCCGGTCTTCGCGAAGAGCGCCGATGCGCCCAGGCCCACGTAGTACGCCGCCGGATGCACCAGCACGCTGGCCCGGCCCGCCGAGCGCTGGCGCGAGACGTCCGCGACCTCTGCCTCCAACGTGTAGCGCGCGGTGCGATCTCCCGGCGCCTCCAGCTTGCCGGCGTCGACGCGCAGCGTGCCGTCCTTCCCGATCACGCCATTTCCTGCCGCGGTCGAGCCGTTGTCCTGCGCCGGATGGTTGTCGTCCCAGTTCCAGGTCTGCTTGCCGAAGCGGAAGCCGTCGCTCTTGGCGGGCGCGAAATCTTCCGTGCTGCGGGTGGCGCTCCACTGCGCCTGCGCTCCTTGCATGGGCGCCCCGAAGAGATAGCGGGCGATGACGTTTCCCGAGAGTGACTCGCCCGCCGTTTGCTCCGCCGCTGCCACCTGCACGTCCACCCGGAACTGCGGCGCGCGATATTCGGCCACCAGGAAGCTGCCGGCACCCGAGCTGGTCTCGATGCTGAAGTTGCCCAGCCGCGCATCCTTGGGGACCTGCGCGTCGAGCGTAAAGGTGCCGTAGCGGCTGAGCGTGACGGTCTCCTTCTTCAGATCCTTTCCGTCGGGGTCGACGATCTTCACCGCCAGCTTCGAACCAGCTGGCGTGCCCTGCTTGCCGGCTTGCTGATCGCGGATGATGCCCTTCACGTGTACCGTGTCGCCCGGCCGGTAGATGCCGCGGTCGGCGAAGACGAGGCCCAGGCCTTGATGCCCCAGCACCTCATAGTCGTGCGGCACGTCCGGGACCGAGAATTCGTCGGTGACGGCGTAGCCCAGGTCGGTGCCCAGCGAGGCCGCCACCAGCGCGCGCGGGCTGTTGTACTTGCGCCGCTTGGGCAGCAGCACGCCATACCCGGGCAGCGTGGCCAGGCCGGAGCCGTCGGTGGTGGCCTCGGCCAGCTGCGCGCCGTCGGGGCCGAGGACGGTCACCTGCGCGCCCGCGACGCCCTTCCCGCTCTGGATGCTGGTCACCCAGGCAAGGCTCGACACGGCCCCGATCTTGGCGTGGACCGCGAGATCGGTGATCTGCGCCAGCACGCGCAGCGGGTGGTCCGCGAAGTCAGTTCCGGGCGCGCGCAGCCGAGCCACCACCAGGCCCGTCTTCGAGCCCTTGAATGCCGAGCGCAGATCGATGGCCTGCAAGTGCGGCTCGTTCTTCGGATAGTCGAGGTTCAAGCTCAGCGGCGCGTCCGCCATGCGCTGCGGGACCGCGCTGCCGCAGTTGGCGCGGCCTTCGCAGAGCTCCAGGCTCGCCATCTCGGCGGGCGACACGCTCCAGATCTCGGCCTCGAGCTTGGCCAGATTCGTCACCTGCGCCGGCAGCTGGCCGTCACCCGAAGCCTCGAGCAGCGCCAGCTCCTGGCCGACGTAGAGAGACGGGTGCAGATCGTTCATCTGCACCGTGCCGGTGTAGGCCTTGGCTTTCTGCCCCAGCACGTCGGTGACTCCCTCGTCGATGGTCACCGCGTACTGCTTGCCCGGCTCGAACTTGCCGAAGAGGACCGCGTGGGTGCGGTTCTCTTGCAGCTCCGCGCCCAGATCCTCGCCCGCGCTCTCGTCCCAATCGAGCGCTACGGCTGGTTCGATGTGGAGGCGCTTGCGCAGGTCTGCCACCGGCCCCAGCGGGTTTTCGAAGTCGAGCGTGAGCGGTCCGCGCGAGCAGTGCTCGGCGTCGCGATGGCAGCGCGAAACCCTGGTGATGGCCATGGGTCCCATCACCCGGCATTGCTGCTCCCAGGCGATGGGCGGCAGATCGCCGCCGGCGGCCTTCGCGGCCGGATCGAGCGCGATGGCGAAGGATGAGTCGCGCGGCAGATCCTGCGCGGGCGCCAGCTCGTAGCGGATGCGCAGATCGTCCTGGCCGAACTGCCGCAGCTCGACGCGCGCGCGACCTTTCTTCGCCTGCTCGTCGAGAAGCGAAACCGCGCTGACCACCTGCGCGGCGATGCGCGTGCCCTTGGCGTCGAAGTAGAAGGCCTTGGCCGGGTCTTGCAGCGGCTGGTTGACGACGACGCGGAAGTGTTGCCGCGGCACGGACCACTTGCAGATGAACTCGCCCGGGTCGGTCTCGTACTTCTGCACCTCGGCCGCGGGCGTCGTGAAGTCGAACGATTCTATAGATTGCAGCTTGGCGCCCGAGAGCGCGGTGAGCCCGGCGGGGATGGTGACGTGGAACGCGGTCGAGCCCGGAAACGGCTCGCTGTTGACGAACTCCACCGACGACGAGCCGAGCCAATGCCAGGCGCCCTTCACGGCCGGCGTCATGGCGATGCCGCGCGAAACGTCCTGATCGCCCAAGGATTCCAAGGCCACCACTGGCTCGCTGAAGGTGACGGTGGGGTGCACCGCGCCCAGCAGCTTGCCTTTGGGCCGCGCGGCCGCGACATGGAACGGCTGCGCTCCCTTGACTGGCGCGAGCTGCAGCGCGGGCGGAGGCGGCGCTTCCGTCAGCGCTTTCTCCTGCGCTTTGGGAGTTTCCTGGGGTTTGTGACATGCGGCGAGGACCAGCAGCGCCAGCGCAAATCGATTCATGAACAACATATAAAGCGAATACCGTGCCAGCGTCTTGCGGCAGGCTATAAGTTCGGACCATGAAACCCGTACTCCTGGTGGTGCTCGACGGCTGGGGTCTCAATCCGCGCAAGGACGGCAACGCCATCGCCGAGCAGGGCACGCCCAACCTCGACGCGCTGGAGCGCGAGTTTCCCGTCTCGCGGCTCCTGACCAGCGGGCTCGCGGTGGGGCTGCCCGAAGGGCAGATGGGCAACAGCGAAGTGGGCCACACCAACCTGGGCGCGGGCCGCGTCGTCTACCAGGATCTGGTGCGCATCAATCGCGCCATCGAGAGCGGCGAGTTCTTCCACGACGAGGTGCTGCGCAAAGCCATGGGCGCTGCCAAAGGCTCGGCGCTGCACCTGCTCGGGCTGGTCTCGGACGGCGGCGTGCACAGCTCGCAGCGGCACCTGAACGCGCTGGTGGAGATGGCTCGTCGAGAGGGCGTGAAGAAGGTCTTCGTGCACGCCTTCACCGACGGGCGCGACACCTCGCCCAGCTC
>DATBAA010000380.1:0-4138 GCA_036271755.1 Myxococcales bacterium
CGTTGCGGCAGTTGCCGGCGGTGGCCGCGTCCAGATCGAGGCTCTGGCAGAGCGTTCCGTCTTCGGCCAGGACCTGGACGGTGCGCTTGCACGGCCCCGACGGCGCGCCCAGGGGCAGCTGCACGTAAGCCGACCCCGAGCGCACGATGGCGAGGTTGGTGTTCGCCTGCAGCCACGAGGGCGGCTGGTGCGTCGACGAGGCGCCCGCGTCGGAAGTGAGCAGCCACTGCCCGGTCCGGTACGGCTCGCCGGCCGCGTCGTTCTGCTGGTCCATGCGCCGGACGGCGAGGCCGCCACCGATGAGCGGCCTGCCGTCGAACCAGGTGTTGGGGCCGGCGCTGAAGCTGGGGATCAAGATGAACTCGCTGGTGAGTGAGTTGCCCTGGCCGTCGAACCATTGGCCGGTGATGGTGCCGGGCGCGGCGCCGCCGGTGATGACCAGCGCGCGATTGGCGACGTCGACTCCGGCGCCGTAGACCGGGCCCACGGACTCTCTCTGTACGCACCAGGAGAGGCTGGCGGCGGCGGAGACCATGCACACCTCGTGCAGCGACTGGTGCGTGCCGGTGGCGGGGTCGACCGAGTCGAGATCGCCCGCCAGGACGGCTCCGCCGAGCGGCGCTGCGGCCGAGGCGAGCCGGCCCTGCAGCGTCACGCCGGAGGCCTGCAGGACCCCTTGGTGATCGAAGAGCGTGGCGAAGACCGAGTTGGGCGCGTCGTCGCCTTCGGGCTGGTGCAACACTTCCAAGAAGCCCGCCGGCTGGGGCAGGTAGTCGGCGGTGACGCCCTGCTGCTCGACGTTCGTCGCAGCGTTGAGCAGCGCGCCGGTGCGCGAGTCGTAGAACGAGGTCTGGCGCGTGCCGCCGGAGACGGCCATCAGGCCCACCGTGCCGCCCGAGTCCGCGAGGCCCGGCAGGCAGAGCGCGCTGGCCATGGACGCCTCGAACGCCTGCGGCAGCGACGAGGTGAGGCCGGTGCAGACGTCGAAGGTGGGCGGCGCCGGCACGGAGGCGAAGTTGGCCCCGGCCGACAGATCGCTCTCGAGCTGCAGGGTGCAGTCGCCGCTGCCGGCGCAGGCGCCGGACCAGCCGTGAAAGACGTTGGTGGAGTCGCCCCCGGCTACGAGAGTCACCGCGCTGCCGTTGGGGAAGGTCGCGCTGCAGGTGCCGGGGCAGTCGATGCCGGACGGGGTCGACGTCACCCGTCCCTCGCCCGAGCCGCTCACGCTCACCGTCAACGTCCGCGGAGCGGCGGTGAAGACAGCGGTCACCGACGGACTGCCCTGCAGCTGCACCTCGCACGAGCCTGTTCCCGAGCAGGAGCCTTGCCAGCCGCCGAAGCTGAACTTGGCCGCTGGAACGGCTTGCAGGGTGAGCGGCGCCGTCAGGGTCTGCTGGCAGTTGCCGCCGCAGGACCAGGCCGCGCTCTGCACCACTCCGCTGCCGACGATGTGCACCGAGAGCGGCACCGGCGTTGCCGCGGGCGCGCCCGAGTCCTGATCGGTCGAGGTCTGGCCGCCGCCACAGCCGATGATGACCACCAAGCACAGCAAACTCGCCCGCATCCACCGCCCCCGCCCCGACTACCGGCTGAACGGAAGGTTGTGCTCCCGCCCTGCGACCGCAAGGGTCCATGGCGGCCGAGCGAGCGCCTACTCGCCGCTACTCGTCATCACTCGACGACGTGCAGCCGGAGAGCGGGCGCGGCCGCGAAGTCGGCTCCGTCGAGCTTTCGCACCGCCGCGTCCACGTCCTTCTCCCGCGCGGAGTGCGTCAGCATGACGATCTGCACCGCGGTATCGCCGCCCTGGCCCTCCTGCACCATCTGCTCGATCGACACCCCGCACTCGCCCAATGCGCCGGCGATGCGGGCCAACACGCCCGGCTTGTCGCGGACCGGAAAGCGCAGGTAGTGGCGGCAGCGCGCCTCGGCCAGCGGCGCCAGCGGACGCGCCGCCAGCTGGATGCCGCGCGTGTCCAGGCCGGCCGTCCCTTGGATGCGAGCCCGCGCCACGTCGACGATGTCGGCCACCACGCTGACCGCCGTGGGAAGATCGCCCGCGCCGCGGCCCGAGAGCAGGCACGGCCCCAGCGCCCGGCCCTCCAGGGCAATGGCGTTCAAGACCCCGCCGACGTTGGCCAGCACCGAGTCGAGCCGCACCAGCGACGGCCGCACGCAGAGCTCGACGGCGTTCTCCAGATCGCGCCCGAGCGCCAGGTGCTTGATGGCGAAGCCGAAGCGCGCGGCGAAGCGGTGATCGACCGGCTGGATGCGGCGAATGCCCTCCGTCGGCACCTGCGCGATGTCCACGCGGGCGCCAAACGCGAGCATGGCCAGCACCACCAGCTTGTGCGCGGCGTCGTGGCCGTCGACGTCCAGGGACGGCTCGGCCTCGGCGTAGCCCTTGGCCTGCGCTTCGCGAAGGGCGTCCTCGAACGACGACCCGTCGTCGCGCATGCGGCTCAAGATGTAGTTGCAGGTGCCGTTGACGATGCCGCGCAGCGAGACCACCCAGTCGCTGGCCAGCGCCTCGCGCAGCGTCCGCACGATGGGTATGCCGCCGCCCACCGAGCCCTCGAACGCCAGATCCGCGTCGAAAGAGACCGCGCGCTCGAGCAGCGCCGGCCCGTGCATGGCCAGCAGCATCTTGTTGGCCGTCACCACGCTCTGGCCCTGGCCCAGCGCGCGCTCGACGTAGGCCCGCGCCGGGTCGACGCCGCCGATGGTCTCGACCACCACGTCGATGCTCCGGTCGTCCAGCACGTCCTCGGCGTTGCGGGTGAGCAGCGACCGGTCCAGCTGCGGAACGCGGGTGCGCTCCGAATCTCGCACCAGCACCTTCGCGATCTGCAGCGGCGCGCCGACCCGCGTCTCCAGATAGGCCGCGTTGTCGTGGAGCAGCTGCACCACGCCGCCGCCCACGGTGCCGCAGCCGAGCAGCCCGATCCGCACCGGCTTCACTTCGCACCGTCCAGCGCCTGCTTCAGATCCGCGATCACGTCTTCCGCCTCCTCCAGCCCGACCGAGAGCCGGACCAGATCATCATAGATGCCAATCGCCAATCGCTCTTCGGTGGTCTTGTCGAAGAAGGACATCAGGGCCGGCTGCTCGATGAGAGTCTCGGTCGCGCCCAAGGACGGCGCAATGGTGGCGAGCTTGCAACCGTCGACGACTTTGGAAGTGAGCCCGGCATCGCCGTTGACGCGGAAGCTGACCACGCCGCCGAAGCCGCGCATCACTTTCACGGCCAGCTCATGGTCCGGATGGCTGGGCAGCCCCGGGTAGAACACCTGCCGCACGCGCGGATGTCCCTCGAGGAAGCGCGCCACGGCCAGCGCGGTCTCGTTCTGCCGCAAGACCCGCAAGGGCAGCGTCTTGAGGCCGCGGATGAGCAAGAACGCGCTCTGCGGATCGAGCACGCCTCCCAGGACTCCGCGCAGGTCCTTGATCAGCGACACCAGCCCCGCGCGGCCCGCCAGCGAGCCCGCCAGCAAGTCGTTGTGGCCGCCGAGATACTTCGTGCAGGAATGCAGGACGAGGTCGGCGCCGATCTCCAGCGGCCGCTGGTTGATGGGCGTCGCGAAGGTCGAATCGATGAGCAGATTCGAGCCCGGGCAGGCGTCGCGGGCGCGCGCGAACATGGCCAGGTCGGCCACCCGCAAATACGGATTCGTCGGCGACTCGCCGATGAGGATCTTCGTCTTGCCAGGCCGCAGCGCGCGCAGCACGGCCAGCTCGCTGCCCGGATCGACCAGCGTGTGCTCGATGCCCAGCTTGCCCAGGACCACCGTCACGAACTGCCGGGTGCGCCGGTAGCCGTCGGAGGTGAGGATGACGTGGTCGCCCGTCTTCAAGAGCGCGAAGAGCGCCGTGGTGATGGCCGCCATGCCGCTGCCGAAGAGCGCCGCGTCCTCAGCACCTTCCAGCGCCGCCAGCTTCGCCTCGGCCGCTTTCACGGTGGGGTTGCCGTAGCGGCCGTACTCCTCGCGCTCGAAGTCGCCCATGAAGTAGCCGGCGATCTCCGCGGTGTTCTCGAAGACGTAGGTGGCCGAGCTGACGATGGGCGTCGTTACAGCGTCGAACGCCTTCTTGCGCGGCTCCGCGCCGTGCACCGCCAGGGTTCCCCAGTTCGTTTCTT
>DATBAA010000381.1:0-3496 GCA_036271755.1 Myxococcales bacterium
ATCTCGTCGCGGTGCTGCTTGACGCGGTCACGCTCGTCGGCGACGAAATCGCGCCAGCCGGACCGCGTGAGCCTGCCCACGCGGCGCGCCCAGTTGGGATCGAGCTCGTTGTTGAAGTGCTCTTTCAAAAAGTCCGTGCGCTCGACGCCGTGCGCTTCGGCGAGGCGCAGCAGGCGGCCTTCGAGCGAGACGAGACGGCGGTTGATGCCGTACATCTGATCGACAAGCGCTTCGATGCGGTTGTTGTTGAGCTTGAGGCTCTTCACGAGATCCATGGTCTCGTTGCGGAGCTTCTTGAAGCGGCGCTCCTGGCTGGTCGAGAGCTCGTCGGCGCCGAGCGCGGCTTCGACGCTCGCGTCCTGCAACTTGCCGAGCTTCTTGTAGAGACCGGCGATCGCGTCGAGGGTTTCGAGAACCTGCGGCTTCAGCGCGGCTTCCATGGCCGAGAGCGGAAGATTGCCTTCGTCCTCGTCGCCTTCGTCACCGGCGGCGTCGGCCGCGGCAGCAGCTTCGGCAGGATCGACTTCTTCACCCTCGGCGCGCGGTGCGGCCGGAACAGGCGCGGGGCGCGGCGGCGGCTCGGGGCGCTTGAATTCGGGCTTGGGCAGCGCCTGGCCGTTCACGACCGAGGTGCCGTTGATCGCGGCGACGATGGAGGCGGGCTGTTGCAGCGGCTTGCCGTCGGGGCCGACCGGCGGCGGCACGTTGGGCTGGCCATCGGGGCCCGCGCCATACATGGCTTCGAGGTCGATGATGTCGCGCAGCAGAACCTTGCCGTCGTTCAACTCGTCGCGCCACACGGTGAGCGCTTCGAATGTCAGGGGCGACTCGCACAGCGCGCCGATCATCAGTTCGCGACCGGCTTCGATGCGCTTGGCGATGGCGATTTCGCCTTCGCGGGAGAGGAGTTCGACCGAGCCCATCTCGCGCAGATACATGCGCACGGGATCGTCGGTGCGGTCGTAGCTTTCCTTGGCGCCGTCAGCCGTCGTCGCGACGGCCTTGCCGGTCTGCGTCGCGGGCAATCCCGCTTCGCCTTCGCCCTCGGCGCCTTCTTCCTGCTCTTCGCTCTCGATGACGTTGATGCCCATCTCGTTGAGCATCGACATCGTGTCCTCGATCTGCTCGGAGGACACTTTCTCGGACGGGAGCACCTTGTTCAGTTCGTCATAGGTGACGTAGCCGCGCGTCTTGGCGCGGGTGATCATCTTGCGGACGCCCACGTCCGACATGTCCAGCAGCGGGCTATCCGCGTCACCAGGGGGCTGCTCGCCCTCGCCCGGCTTGTTGCCCTGCTTCATCAGCGGCTTGGGCGGCAGCTTGCCGTTGACGGACTTGGCGGCCTCCGGCTGGCCACCCTTCTTGGCGAGAAGGACGGCTTTGGGATCCACTTTGCCTTTGACGGGGGCGGCGACGGGCTTGAGTTGCACTTTTACCGGTTGTTTGGGGTCAGGTTTCTTGGGGGCAGCCGCCTGTTTCAACGCAGCGGTCTGCTTGGGCGCGGCGGTCTGCTTCACCGCGGCCGCCTTGGCGGTCGCAGGCTTGGCCGCCGTGCGCGGCTTTTGGGCCGGCGCAGCCTTTTTGGCCGGGTGGGCCTTGGTTTGAGCCTTGGGCTTGGTCTTCGTCGCAGTCTTGGTCGCCACGCGCGTCACTTCATCCGTTCCAGGGCCGGCGAAAGGGCCGGCAACACTTCCCACCTATAGCAAGATAGAGACGTTCAGCCTTCGTTCGAGCGGATGGAGAGGGCCTCGGCCCAACTTTCCTCCGTCGCCTCGGTCTTGAAACGCTCCATGGCCTTGAGCCGCTCCGGCTCCAGCTCGGCGATATCCCGCAAATGGTGGGCGGCACCGAGCCAGCGCGCCTCCACGTCTTCCCCGGTTTCCGCCGGTCCATTGTCCGAAGGATCAGCCGCAGGCCGCGCTTTCAACCGCGCGGCGAGATCGGCCAGGCCATGACGGACGAGATGGGCCTCCAGACCCTGGTTTTCAAGCCTGGAGCCGGAGGCGGCGAGGTTTAGGAGTTCGTGCCGGAACCTGTCAAGCGAAGGGTCGGAGAAGGGGAGCGAGGCCAGAAGCTCGCCTTGCGTGAGCGCGATCTCCGGGTTGTGGAAGAGGATCGCCACCAGCTCGAGTTCCTTCACCCGCCGCGCACCCATCCGCCCCGAGCGGGCGAGCAGGCTGTTCTTCACCTCGGCCGAGACGGGGGCGAAGGGCGCGGGGCTGGAGCCGTCGCGGCGCGAGGCCACGTAGTCGCGCTTGTTGCGCCATTGCGGTTTGTCGGGAGACCGGGGCTGGCGGCGCTTGAAGGCGTCGAACACTTGGTCGTCGAAGTCGCGCTTGTAGTAGTCGGCGATCTTGGGATCGCGGATCTCGCGCACGATCTCGCCCAGCGCCCGCTCCAGCCCGGCGCGGCGCTCCGGCGTGGAGAAATCCTTGCCCTCGGTCTCCACCCGCCACAGCGTGCGCGCCAGGGGCTCCGCGGCGTCGAGGATCCTGCGCATCGCGCCCGGCCCTTCGCGCTTGATCAGGCTGTCGGGGTCTTCGCCCGTCGGCAGGAAGGCAAAGCGCAGCGAGAAGCCGGGATTGAGCATCGGCAGCGCAAGCTTGGCCGCACGCTGCGCCGCGCGCAGGCCCGCCTCGTCGCCGTCGAAAGCGAGGATGGGTTCGGGCGCGGTGCGCCATAACAACTGAAGCTGGTTCTCGGTCAGCGCGGTGCCCAAGGGCGCGACGGCCGCATCGAAGCCCGCGCGCACCAGCGCGATCACGTCCATATAGCCTTCGGCGAGCACGATCGTGCCGGACTTGAGGGCGGCGGGGCGCGCGCTGAAGAAATTGTAGAGCAGCTGGCCCTTGGAGAAGAGCGTGGTCTCGCCGGTGTTGATGTATTTCGGCTTGGCATCGGGATCGAGCCCGCGCCCGCCGAACGCGATCACGCGCCCGCGCGGATCGGTGATCGGAAACATCAGCCGGTTGAAGAAGAAATCGCGCGCAGGCCTGTCGCCGTCTTGCGGACGCACGAGCCCCGCCGCGACCATGTCATCCAGCGGGATGTTCTTCTTATAGAGATGCTCCTTCAGCCCATCGCCGCCCGGCGCATAGCCGAGGCGGAATTGCTTCGCCGCCGCATCGTTCAGCCCGCGCGAGGTGAGATACTCCCGCGCCTCGCCGCCGTTGCGCGCATGCAGCTGTTCCTCGAAGAAGATGCAGGCCGCCTCGATCACCTCGTAGAGCGACTTTTTCTTCTCTTCCCGCGCCTCGTCTTCCGGCGACCATTTGGGCAGCTCGACGCCCGCCTCGCCCGCCAGCCGCTCGACGGCTTCGGGGAACGTCAGCCCCTCAGTCTCGGTGAGCCATTTGAAGGCGTCGCCGCCCGCGCCGCAGCCGAAGCATTTGTACGTCCGCCGCTCATTCTCGACTTTGAAGCTTGGTGACTTCTCTTTGTGGAACGGACAACAGCCCCACATCACGCGGCCCTTGCGCGTGAGCTTCACGCGCCG
>DATBAA010000382.1:0-15102 GCA_036271755.1 Myxococcales bacterium
CTGCCGCGATCAGCTGGAGGTCGCGCTGCGCCGGCTCGCCGCCATGCCGCGCGGCATCCTGCTCTACTTGCGCCAGGAAGGGCGCGGCATCGGGCTCATCAACAAGGTCCGCGCCTATGCCCTGCAAGACCGCGGGCTCGACACGGTGGAGGCGAACCTGGCGCTGGGTTTCCGCGACGACGAGCGCGACTACGCGGTGGCGGCGCACATGCTGGGCAGCCTCAACATCGGCTCCATTCAACTGATGACCAACAACCCCAACAAGATTTCGCAGCTCGAAGCGCAGGGCATCAAGATCTCGAGCCGCATCCCGCACGTCATTCCGCCCAACGAGCACAACCGCTTCTACTTGCAGACCAAGGCCGCGCGGTCGGGGCACTACATCGACTTCGACGGCAAAGAGCACTTGAAGGAGCAGGACGAGCCGGTGCTGGTCGAGGGCATGCCCAGCTGAGCGCGCCCCTGTAAGAGCATTTCCCGGCACGCACTCGCAGTGCACTCAATCGGACAGCCTGCCACGGGCGGCCCTCGCGCCTTTCCCGGTCACGCTACACGTTTGAACGCTGCGACGGTCGGGGGCCGCCGCACGAAAGGTTCGTTCGATTTGAGTCAGCTCGCCGGTCTCATCGACTCACATGCGCAGGAGCTCCTGGAGCGCTGGACGCGGCAGGTGGACGCGAAGCTCGTCCGCGGAGCGCGCACGGACGCCGAGCTGCGCGACCATGTCCCCGTCGTGCTCCAAGAGCTGGTGCTTGCGCTGCGGCAAGGCGTGGCGCCCGAGAGCAGCGACGCCGGCCGGGAGCACGGCCGGCAGCGCCACCGCCTGGGCTTCAACCTGGAAGTGCTGGTGCGCGAGTACGGCCTCTTGCGCGGGCTCATCCTCGATCTAACGCGGGAGCGCGCCGCCGCGGTCGACTTCAACGAGCTGCGCGTCTTGAGCGACTTCTTCGCGACCGCCGTCGCCGAAGGTGTCGCGGCCTACAGCCGCCAGCGCGAGCAGGCGGAGAGCGATCTGCACTCGCGTTCCCGGGAGCAGGAGGCTTCGCTCGCGATCACGCTCAGCAGCATCGGCGACGCGGTGATCGCCACCGACGTGCAGGGGCGCATCACCTTCGTCAACCCGGTCGCCGAAGCGCTCACGGGCTGGAGCCGGGACGAGGCGCGGGGAGTGCTGCTCACGCAGGTCTTCCGCATCATCAGCGAGACCAACCGCGCAGAGGTGGAGAGCCCGGTCGCGCGCGTGCTGGCGAAAGGCACGGTGCAGGGCCTCGCCAACCACACGCTGCTCATCCGCAAGGACGGCAGCGAGATTCCCATCGACGACAGCGCGGCGCCCATCCGCGACGCGGCCGGCGCGCTCAGCGGCGTGGTCCTGGTCTTCCGCGACGTGACGGAGAAGAAGCAGGCGGAGGCCGTGCTCGAGGCCGCGCACGCAGAGGCCGATCGCGAGCGGGAGAAGCTGAACAGCCTCTTCATGCAGGCGCCCGTCGGCATCTGCATGCTCGAAGGTCCGCGGCACGTCTTCACCTTCGCCAACCCGCGCTATCGCGAGCTGGTGAACGGCCGCGACATCGTGGGCAAGCCGCTGCTGGAAGCGCTGCCCGACGTGCGCAACGACGGCTTCGACAAGTTCATGGACCAGGTCGTCGCGACCGGCGTGCCCTTCGCCGGCAAGGAGGTGGTGGTGAGGCTCGACCACCACCGGGGCGACGAGCGGCTGATCGTCAACTTCGTCTATCAACCGAAGCGAAACGCCAAAGGCGAAATCGACGGAATCCTCGCCATCGTCATCGACGTCACCGAGCAGGTGGAAGCGCGGCAAAAGACCGAGGCGCTCGCCGCGGCGCTGGCACGGAACGAAGAGTATCTCCGGCTGGTGATCGAATCGTCGGGCGCGGCAACGTTTGCGCTCGATCTCGCCACCGGCGTCATGTCCGTGGACGCGCGCTACCGCGAGCTCGCGGGGCTCACTGCCGACGAGCCCGTGACGCGCGAGCGCCGCCTGGCCATCATCCATCCCGAGGACAGCCCGCGCGTGGCCGAGCGGCTGCGCGAGGCCGCCGCGCTGACCACCGGCGGCCGCTACCAGGTCGAGTACCGCACCGCGGAGCTGCCCGACGGCGGACGGCGCTGGGTGCAGTCCACGGGCAAGGTCAAGGACGGCACCATCTTCGGCATCAACGTCGACGTCACGCCGCAAAAGCGGGCGGAAGAAGAGCGCGAGCGGCTTTTGGCCAGCGTCGAGTCCGAGCGGCAGAAGCTGCGCAGCTTGTTCCTCAACGCGCCCGCCTTCCTGGCCTTGCTGCGCGGGCCCGAGCACGTCTTCGAGCTGTTCAACGAGCCGTACCAGCGGCTGGTGGGCGTGGGCCGCAAGCTGCAAGATCTCCCCGTCGCGCAGGCGCTGCCGGAGGTGGTGCCGCAGGGCTTCGTCGGCCTGCTCGACGCCGTCTACGAGACCGGCAAGCCGTTCATCACCGCCGAGATCTTCGCGCGGCTCGACCGCCGCGGGGCAGGCGAGCTCGAGGACGCCTGGCTCAACTTCGTCTACGAGGCAGTGAGAAACGCGGCCGGCGAAATCGAAGGCATCGTCGTCTTCGGCTTCGACATCACCGAGCAGGTGGTCGCGCGCCGGCAGCTGGAGCGGCTCGCGAGCCAGCTGCAGCAGAGCGAGGAGCGGCTGCGGCTGGTGGTCGCGAGCTCGGGCATGGGCACCTTCTCCTTCGACGCGGCCACCCAGCAGGTCGACGCCGACGAACGCTTCCGCGCCCTCTTCGGCTTCCCGCCCGGCGAGCCGTTCTCCCTGGAGAAGGGTCTCGCCACCATCCACCCGGACGACAGCCCCAGCGTCTCGAAGGCGGTCGCCGATGCGATGGCGGGATTGAACGGCGGCATCTACTTCGCCGAGTACCGCACGCCGGCGGAGGACGGCTATCGCTGGGTGGAGGCGCGCGGGAAGGTGGTCTTCAGCGCCAATGGACGGCCGGCGATGATGTTTGGCACCGGCCTCGACATCACCGCGCGCAAGCAGGCGGAGCAGACCCGCGCGCGGCTGCTCGAGGAGGCAAAGCAGCGTTCGCTGTTCGATCAGCAGATCCTCGGAATCGTCTCGCACGACCTGCGCAACCCGCTCACCGCCATCTCCTACAGCGCTGCCACGCTGTCGCGCCGCGAGAGTCTGGACGAGCGGAGCCGCAAGTCGGCCGAGCGCATCCAGTCGTCGGCGCAGCGGGCAGGCCGCATGGTGAGCGACCTGCTCGACTTCACCCAGGCGCGGCTCGGAGGAGGCATCCGCGTGGCGCGCAAGGACGCGGACCTGGCGGAGATCGCCCGCGCCGTGCTCGCGGAGATGGAGGCGGCGCACCCCGCGCGCAAGCCTGTGCTTCAGGTGTCGGGCGGAGTGCTGGGCAAGTGGGATCCCGACCGCCTCGCGCAGGTGGTGCAGAACCTGGTCGGCAACGCGCTCAGCTATTCGCCGGCGGAGTCCGAGGTCAGCGTGGAGATTCGCGGCGTCGGGCAGGAGGCGCGGCTCTCGGTGCACAACACCGGCGCGCCCATCTCGCCCGAGGTGCTGGGCCGGCTCTTCGAGCCGATGCAGCGCGGAACCGCGGCGTCGGACCAGACGCGCAGCGTGGGCCTGGGCCTCTACATCGTCAAGGCGCTCGTCGAGGCGCACGAAGGCCGCGTGGAGGTGCACTCCACCGCCGAGACCGGCACGACCTTCACGGTACACCTGCCCCGCGGCGCCTGAACCGGCCTATGGCTCGATTTGCGTCCACTCGGCGATCGGGTCTAGCAATGAAGCATGGGGACCCGCGCGGCGCGTGACACGCCAGCTTTCTGGCTGGTGCTGCTGGCCTGGACCGGAATCGCCGTCTTCGTCTTTGCCCAGCAGGTCGCGCTCACGCTCTCGTGGCACGTCGAGGGCTCGCAGCTTCCATTCCTTTATTATCACCTGTCGAGCTGCTGGCTCTGGTCGCTCTACACGCCGCTGATCTTCGCGATCGCGCGGCGATATCCTTTCAATCGCAAGGGCCGCGACACGGCCGTCCACCTGGGCATGGTCCTCGTCCTGATCGCCGTCGAGACCGCCGTGATGACGGTGGTGCTGCCGCTGGTGGGCATGATCAAGATGGGCGTCTTCGAGCGCGCGCTCTCCGTGCTGCCGGTCGATCTCTTCTGCTACTTCTGCGTGGTGGCCATCGCGCTCGCGCTGCGCTTCAACCTGCGCGCGAGGCAGCTGGAGGGCGACCTCTTCGAGTCCAGGCTGGAGGCGCTGGAAGCGCAGCTGCGGCCGCACTTTCTCTTCAACGCGCTCAACACCGTGGCGTCGCTGGTCCGCGCCGGCGAATCGCAGGGAGCCATCCGCGCGATCGCGGCGTTGGGCGACGTGCTGCGCGGCTCGCTGCGCCGGACCGGCACCGAGGTCGCGCTGGGAGACGAGCTCGGCCTGGCGGAGCGCTATCTCGACCTGGAGCGCGCCCGCTTTGGCGAAGGAATTCGCTATCGCGTGAACACCGCGCCGGGCACCGCCAAGGCGCGCGTGCCGCCGCTCTTGCTCCAGCCGCTGGTGGAGAACGCGCTGGCGCACGGGCGCGGGAGGGACGGCAACGTCGATGTGGAGATCGAAGTCGCTCGCTGCGAGAGCGGCCTGCGCATCGAGGTGCGCGACGGCGGCAGCGGTCCAACGCCGGGTTCCCGCGACGGCATCGGCCTCTCCAACACCCGCGCGCGGCTGCGGCATCTCTACGGCGCGGACGGGCGCTTTCAATTGCTGTCGCGGCAAGGCGGCGGAGCGGTGGCGGTGGTGGAGCTGCCGCTGCGGGAGGTGCGGCCATGATCGAGCCTCTCAGGGTCGCGGTGGTGGAGGACGAACCGCCGGCCCGCGCGGCGTTGAAGCTGCTGGTCGCGCAGGATCCCGAGCTGCAGCTGTCGGTCGAAGCGGGCTGCGTTGAGGACGCCTTGCGCGGTCTCAAAGAACGGCCCGCCGCCCTGCTCTTTCTCGACATCAACCTCGAGCGGCGCACCGGCTTCGATCTCCTCGAGGCGCTGGGGCCCGCGCGGCCGCAGGCGCTGGTCTTCGTCACTGCCTATGAAGCGCACGCCGTTCATGCCTTCGAGGTGGAGGCGGTGGACTATCTGTTGAAGCCGTTCGACGATCAGCGCTTCCACCTGGCTGTCTCTCGCGCCAAGGAGCGGCTGCGCTTCTTGCGGGCCAATGCGCTGGCGCAGCAGCTCACGCAGGCGTACTCGTCCGCGCCGCATCCGGAGCAGACGCTGGCGCTGCGCGACGGCGCCCGCGCGACCTTCCTGCGGCTCGACGAGATCGATTGGATTGAAGCGCAGGACTATTACGTGGAGATCCACGCGGGCAAAGCGACGTATTTGCATCGCGAGCCGATGCGAGACTTCGAAAAGCGTTTGGAAGGAACGCGGTTCGCGCGCATCCACCGCTCGGCCATCGTGCAGCTGGATCGGATTCGAGAGCTGCGCTCGCTGCCGTCGGGCGATGCCTCGGTGGTGCTCCGCGACGGCACGGAGCTGCGTCTGAGCCGCAGCCGTCGCGAAGCCTTGAGTCACCTGCTGGGTCTCTGAAGCATCGCGCTTCACTAGCCGTTCGGATCCATCGCCCCGCCTGCTCCCGCGCGAATCCTGGTCTTGAGCTTCATTCCGGCTCACCCCCTTTCGAGGTTTGGCGGTCAGCCGCCGATCTTGCCGTCTGGATCCTGCATCGAGCCGGAACCGACGCGGATGTTGGTCTTGATCTTCATGTCGTTTGAGCTCCTTTCGATACTCGCGAGCGGAAGAGAGCGGCGCCGCTCTCCTCCGCCTGCGAGGCTAAATTGCGACTACAGGCAAGCGATACCGCCGCGGCCGCCGACTCCGGCGCGAATCTTGGTCTTGATCTTCATGTCCTTTCACCTCCTCTCGTGTTGTCTGAAGGTTTAGAAGCGACTAACCGTTCGGGTCGCACATCCGGCCCATGCCGCCGCGAATCTTCGTCTTGATCTTCATGCTGGCTCACCCCCTTTTCGAATCATTCGAGAGCGATTGAAACCCCGCGATGACCGGCTATTGTCGAATCGGATCGATTGACGATCTCGACGCCCAGGACCTCGCGCAGCGTGTCGATCAGGTAGCGCGCCGCCGCGTGCGTACCCTGGCGAAGCTTGTGCGCGCTGGCCAAATGGACCGTGCCGAGCGGCGAGCGCGGCTGCGGCCTGCCCAGCAGATCGTTGATCTCCCGCTGGACCGCCGCCACCGCGCGCAGCGCGTTGCGCTCGAACCGCAAGTAATCGACGACATAGCCGGCGATCTCGCGCAGCAGCCCGGCTCGAGAGGGCTCGCAGATGGAAGCAAAGAGATTCCCCAGCGCAACGGAAGCGCGCGGTCCAAGCAGGTCCGAAGGTGGCGACATCACGTCGGCGAAGCTGGCCGGGCCGCCCATTGCCATTCGCGCTTGATCGAACATGTCGTGAAAGCAGTGGCGCTCGGAGAAGTCGCGCTGCGCTGGCAAATGTGCGCGGCTGGGGACGAGCAGCTCGAAATCGAGCGCGATGGCCTCGCGCAAACGGCCCGCGAGGCCGTCCAGAGCCGTCCGCGACAGCGCCTCGTGGATGCGCGCATACGCGAGGCCCATGCGCACCCCAAGGGTGGAAGTCACCGCGGTGAGCTGCCGCCCGAGCAGCGCGTAATCGATGGCCGCGGGAATCTCGGCAGTCCAGGGACATTGCCAATCGCTCTCGACGGACTTGCCGTCGAAGAGCGCCGCCAAGAGCTCGTCGATCATCGCCTGCGGCCCCGCGCAGACCCCGTGCTCCGACTGGTACATGCCAAAGGCCTCGGCATGCGCGGTGATGTCAGCGGCCGTGACGAGCGAGTCGTGAAACAGCGGCCGCTCGTACAAGTCGAGCATGTGGGCGGCGACCATCCGCACGCCGTCGACGACCCGGAAGAGCGACGAGAGCACCGGGTCCAGCTCGCCGGTTCGCACGGGGTTCTCGCGGCGCAACATCAAGAGCGCGGGCCAGGCGAGGATGGCGCTGTCAAGAAGAGCAAATCGCCCAGGCGGAATTGGCCGGGCGGCTGCGGGCGCCGCTTCAAGAGCTCCGCTCGGAAGGTCAGCGTCGCGCTCAGCACCGGCTTCCAGTGCGCGAGCATGCTCTTGAGCGCGGTCATGTTCATGGGCAGCTCGTCGTGGTACCGGCTGCCGGCGTAGGCGCAGGTCTTCCATTCGGTGGGAACTTTCAGGCGCAAGCCCGGCGGGAAGGTGTTGAGCTCGCCGACCTGGCGTCCCTCGCGGTCGACGGCGATGTGCGCCAGCCGGAAGACCGGCACCACCGCTTCCAGATAACCTTCCTCGAGGCCATGCTCGCGAAGCAGCTCGGGCTCGGTCCAGAAGCGCGGCGACGCAGGTGCGCGCCGCATGCGCTCCTGCTCGAGCAGCTCCAGGTATTTCGGGCTGGGCGCCGCGCCGGGGCCTTTCGAGGGCGCGCGAGAGAGAATGCCCGCGTCGATCAAATCGGCCAGCAGACTCTGCACCCGCGGCCACTCGAGCGGCGTCAGCGACCAGCCGGCGGCGGCGGCGGCCAGGAAGCTGTCCTGTTCAATCAGCTTCTCGGCCCAGGGAAAGAGCTCGGGCTCGTCGAAGCTGATCTCGTGCTGCCCCACGTGCAGCGTCAGCTCGCCGGCCTCGTAGACCGGCACGAACCGCTTGCGGGGGACCACGAAGAGCGTCTCGTGCGGCTCGACCATGCGAAGCAGGTTAGCGAGAGATCTCCCGCGCGAGACGCTCATGCAGCCAGCCGTGGGGCCCGCGCAGCCAACCGTGGCGTCCACACAGCCGTTGGTGGCGTTGCACTTTCTTCCCTCGCCGGGCATAGCTGTCTTCGAAGGGGAACTTTTGCTTCTAGAGAGAGCGATCTTGCTGGCCGCCGCGCTCGCCGCCGTTCGCGCGGAGGCGGCCTGTCCCGCCTGGAAGAACGACCCGGCGGCGGCGGGCCTGGGCGATCAGTTCCTGGTGGGCACCGGCAGCGCCGCGGGCGAAGGTCCGGCAGCGGTCAACGAAGCGCAGAAGGCCGCGCTCTCGGCCATCGCCAGCCAGATCCAGGTCACCGTCACCGCGATGAACAAGACGCTCGGCTCGGTGCAGATCCGCAACGGCCAGACCAACGAGACGCTGAGCACGCAGGATCTGGTGCAGACCGATTCGAAGGTGGCGCTCAAGGGCGCGGAGAACAAGGCTACCTGCACCGACGGCGGCTCGACGTACGCGCTGGCCGCTCTCGATCGCAAGCTCTTCGTGGCCAACCTGCGCAGCGGCATCGACGCGCGGCTGCCGCGGCTGCAGGAGCTGGAAGCCAAGGCCTCCCAACTGCTGGAGAAGCGGCCGCTGGACGCCGCCTCGCGCTGGTCGGAAGCGGCGGTGATCGCGGACGCCATCGAGGTCGACGCCGACTTGGTCCGCCTCGTCGGCAAGGATGCCACCTACGCGGCCGCTCACACCTCGGCGGACACCTTGCGCGAGCACCTGCGCGAAGCGGCGGCGAAGACCACGCTCTTCGTCCGTGTCACTCCGCCCGAGGGCACGCAGACACTGCAACATCTGGCCGAAGGTTGCGTCACACGGGCGGGAATCGGCGTGACCACCAGCGAAGCCAAGGCCACCGGAGTGCTCACGCTCGACGTGCAGTCCGAAACGCCAAACCTGGCCGGCGGTGTCCTCTATATGGTGCGCTCGACCATGAGCGCCTCGCTGCAGCCCAAATCGGGAGAGCCCATCCGCTCGGGGGCGGCCGTCGAGGTGAAGACCGGCGCCCGCACCGCGGAACAAGCCGTGCAAAGGGCCATCGGACTGCTGGCGAAGGACAAAGTGGCCGGCCTCGTCGACGAGCTGTTCGGCAAGGGCGGCTGGACGTTGCAACGCTGTTCAAACTGAAGGGGGGACACATGTACGCAACAATGGCTACGATCCTGGCTTTGACGATTGCTTTCGGACTTCCCAAGCTGCCCTGGTCGAAGGGCGCGCCTGCCGAGCTGGCGCAGCCCGAGACGGGCACGCTCTCGCTGGGAGACGCGGACTCGCTGGTGGTGAAGGCCGCCGAGCTGGTCGGCATGAAGGAGGATCCGGTCCTGAAGAAGCAGATCCAGTACAAGATCTTCACGGAGCGGCCCAAGTACAACGAGTTTTTCAAGCGATCCGCGCAGCTGCACGGCAACACCGTCGCGGCCGAGGCGTTCGCCGCGCTGACCACCGAGCACATGAAGGAGACGGCGCGCAGCGCGCAGGCCAAGGGCGCGGTCAGCACCTCCATCAAGGAGGTGGTCAACGACAAGCCGGAGAAGGATTGGACGCCCGAGGAGACGGGCGCCATCCTGGCGTTGGAGAAGAAGAAAGGCGAGCTGAGCACGGACCAGGTGACCAGCCTCGCGCAGTCGGCCGCCAGCGTGGCGCTGCTGGGCAAGTACCTGGCCGGCGTTCCCAAGGACGGCAACGACTTGATCAAGTCGAGCAATTCGTTGAAGGAGCACTTCGGCAAGGAAGGGATGATCACGCAGGGCTTTCTCGGCTTGGCCCTGACCGACTCGGTGAAGTCCATCAACGACGCGGTCAACCAGGCGCCCATGACGGCCAAGGAGATCACCCGGCTGGGCGCGGCGCTGCAAGCGTTCGCGGCGTCATGAAGCAAGGCCTCCTCATCGCGGCGCTGGCCGTCTCGTGCGCGACGGCGGCCAGCCGTCCCGGCAGCTCCGTCGCGCTGCCGGAGGGCTGGGACGATTCGCGCCTCGAGTTGCCGGCCGCGGAGCAGGCGGCGAAGCCGGTCATCGCGGTGCTGCCGTCGGACGCCAAGGCCAGCCGCGTCGACATCTCCGTCTCGGACGTGATGACCACCGCGCTGGCCCGCAGCGGCCGCTTCGACGTGGTCGAGCGCAAGAACGTCAAGGCGCTCTTGGAGGAGCAGGCGCTGAAGGCCGACGGCGTCATCGACGACTCGAGCAAGGCGGCGGAGATCGGCAAGCTCTTGGGTGCAGAGGCGCTGGTGCTGGCCTCCATGAGCGCGGCCACGCAGCAGACGGTGGACAAGTTCGCCTACGACCTGGTGGTCACCGAAGTGCGCATGGACGTTCGGGCGACCAACACCACCACCGGCAAGGTCATGCTCTCCGAATCGGCCGACGGAAAGGCGGAGATCCGCAAGATCACCGACAAGAACGGCGTCATCGTCACCGGACCCAAGGATCGCGCCGCGCTCGACGCGGAGTACAACAAGGCCGCGACCAAGGCGGCCACCGCGGCGGCAGAGGCGCTGGCCAGCCGCTTTCTCGTCTGGGGCCACGTCATCGTCGCCAGCGCCGGCGAAGCGACCAGCGACGTGGGCGGCGACAAGGGCGCCCACGTAGGAGACACGCTGATCGCGTTCCGGCCCATCGAGAAGCTCTACTACCCGGGCACCAAGAACTTCTTCGGCTGGAAAAAGAAAATTTTAGGCGAGCTGAAGATCCGTTCGGTGGACAAGAACAGCTCCATCGCCCAGCCGTTGGACATCAGCGAAGAGCTGAAACCGGGCGATGTAGTGGTCGTTCGTCCCGTTTCCGCGAAGTAAAGTTCAGAAATCGACAGCTGCGTAGCATTGCGGCCCGCGACAAACTGTCCGTCCTCCAAACGGCTGGACCCGTGTCTTTACGAATCCCACACATTTTTGTGCATCTCACTTTAGATCCGCTGCATCTGAGGTGGCGTAGCCGACTGCTCAAGGAGTGAAAGCTCGATGGGAATCCCGGTTTCGCAGATGGCCGCCGTCGCCAGCTACGTGGTCAAGCAACGGCTGGCCCGGCGTGAGCGCTATCCGCTGGTGCTGATGTTGGAGCCTCTGTTCCGCTGCAATCTCTCCTGCACCGGCTGCGGAAAGATTCAGTACCCCGCCAGCATTTTGAAGAAGAACCTCTCGGTGGAGGACTGCCTGCACGCCGCGGAGGAGTGCGGGGCCCCGGTCGTCAGCATCGCCGGTGGCGAGCCGCTGATGCACCCCAACATCGCCGAGATCGCCAAGGGCCTCGTCGCGCAGGGGCGCTACGTATATCTCTGTACGAACGCGCTGCTGCTGAAGAAGAAGCTGGACGAGTTCGAGCCCGACACGCACCTGAGCTTCAGCGTGCACATGGACGGCCCGCGTGCCGAGCACAACCTCGCGGTCATGCGCGAGGGCGTTTATGACGTGGCGGTTGACGCCATCCGCGCAGCGCTGGCCCGCGGCTTCCGGGTGACTACCAATACGACGCTGTTCGAGGGCGCCAAGCCCGAGCGCATGCGGCAGTTCTTCGACGACATGATGTCGCTGGGCGTCGAGGGCATGATGGTCTCGCCCGGCTACTCGTACGAGAAGGCGCCCGACCAGGAGCACTTCCTGCGGCGCGAGCGGTCGCACAAGCTCTTCTCGAAGATGTTCGAGGATCCGAAGAAGAGCTGGCAGTTCAACCAGAGCCCGCTCTTCCTGCAGTTCCTCATGGGCAAGCGCGACTTCGAGTGCACGCCCTGGGGCAACCCCACCTACAACATCTTCGGCTGGCAGAAGCCCTGCTACCTCTTGCAAGACGGCTACGCCAAGACCTTCCAAGAGCTGATGGAAGACACGCATTGGGACCAGTACGGCCGCAAGAGCCAGAACCCCAAGTGCCAGGACTGCATGGTGCACTGCGGCTTCGAGCCCAGCGCGGTGCGGGCGGCGTTTGAATCGCCGGTGGCGATGGGCGCGACCGTGAAGGCCATGGTGACGGGCAAACTATGAGCGATGCGCGGCTCGCCGCGCTGGTTACGCGCGCGTTCGATTATCGCGGTTACGTGACGGTCCGGAAGCACGACGGTTCCGACGTGGTTGGCTTCGTCTTCGATCGCGGGGACGACTACGTGCAGATCCTCGACGAGACCGCCACGAAGCGCACGCTCATTCCCTTGAAGGAAGTGGCCGACATCTCCTTTACTGGAGAAGACTCGGCCGAGAAGTCGGTTCGCATCTGGGAGAAGCGCAAGGGCCAGCTCGAGCCCGGCAGCACCTCGGCCTGGGGCGACTGGGACGAAGAGAAGCCCGCGCTGGTGCTGGTCGCGCTGGAGCCAGAGCTGCGCATCGTCGCCAAGGCCATGGGCGCGCAGATTCGCAACGGAGCCGTGCGAGGGCGCTTGAACGGCGGAGCCGCGGCGGCTTTGGCTGTCGGCCTGGGCGGTGGAGCGCGCGCGCAAGTCGAGGCAGAGAAGCCTCGTGCCGTGCTCAGCTGCGGCTTCTCGGGAGCGCTCTCGCCGGAGCTCTCGGCCGGAGACATCGTGCTCTCGGCTTCGGTGCGCGACGAGAGCGGCGAGGTCATTCATGCAACCGAATCGTTGCGCAAAGCCGCGCGCACCGCCTTCGAAGGTCTGAGCATCGTCGAAGGCCAGTTCGTCTGTACGACTCGCGTCGCTGCGACACCGGCCGAAAAGCGCGCGCTGGGCAGCGGCGTCGCGGTGGACATGGAGAGCTGGGCCGCGGCCAACGCCGCGCGCGAGGCCGGCATTCCCTGGATTGCGCTGCGGGTCATCCTCGATCCG
Organism: Myxococcales bacterium; assembly: GCA_036271755.1. GTDB lineage: Bacteria > Myxococcota > Myxococcia > Myxococcales > 40CM-4-68-19 > 40CM-4-68-19. Next base: position 12,575 of record DATBAA010000382.1, read on the forward strand.
CTCGACTCCGAGCTGCCCGCGTTCACGCGCGAGCCGCATGAGAGCTACGTCGGACCCGCGTTGCGACATGTGTTGAAGGGCCCGCGGGCGGTGGCCGGTCTGGCACGGCTCGCGTCCCAGGCTCGAAAGGCCTCGGCATCTCTGGAGCAGGCGCTCAAACGCATCGGCCCTGCCCTGGCTGCCGCCGGCCGTCACGAGGAGCGCGTTTGAAAGCCCTGGTCACCGGCGCAAGCGGATTCGTAGGCGGCGCGGTGGCCCGTGCGCTCTTGAGCAAAGGCGTGCAGGTGCGCGTGCTCTTGCGGCCCGGAGCCGTCGCCAACCTCGAGCGCAAGAAGGACGTGGAGATCGCGCGCGGAGACTTGCGCGACCAGGCTTCGGTGCTCGCCGCGGCGGAAGGCTGCGAGGCCATCTTTCACGTTGGCGCGGTCTTCTCCTTCGGCAACCGGGCGGCGGAGATCCACGAGGTGAACGTCGGCGGCACGCGCAACGTCATCGCGGCCGCGCGAGCCGTCAACGCGCGCCTCGTCCACTGCTCCAGCATCGCGGCGGTGGGCGGCATGCGCGACGGCGTGCTGCCAGACGAAAGGCAGTTCGCCACTTCGGCGCCGGGTCCGTACGAGCAGAGCAAGGTCGCTTCTGAAGCAATCATCCGCGAGGAAGCCGCGCGCGGATTGGACGTGGTGATCGTCAACCCGACGTTTCCCATCGGCTGGGGAGACATCAAGCCCACGCCCACCGGCAAGCTCATCCTCGACTTCTTGCAGGGCCGCATGCCCGCCTATGTCGACACGGGCATGAACGTGGTGGACGTGGAGGACGTCGCCGAAGGCCACTGGCTGGCCTACGAGCGCGGTGAGCGCGGCGAGCGGTACATCTTGGGCCACGCGAACATCACCATGCAGGATTTGCTCGAGGAGCTCTCGGCCATCTCCGGCCGCAAGGCGCCGCGCTTTCGCATGCCGCACTTTCTCGCGCTGGGGCTGGCGCACGCGGACTCGCTCATCTCGGGAAAGCTGCTCGGCCGCGACCCGCGCGTGCCGCTGGAGGGCGTGCGCACCGCGCAGGAGATCCGCTTCGCCAACTGCGCGCGGGCCGTGCGCGAGCTGGGCCTCGTGCAGACGCCCATCCGCGAGACTTTGGAGAAGGCCGTCCGCTGGTTTCGGCAACCGCTCTGGCAAGACGCAGTCATCCCGGGAGACGCGCATGCTCGGCCGCGAAACCAGGCTTGAAGCGGCCGGCCTCGGGCTGGTCATCGAGCGGTCTCAAGACTGGTTCTTCCGGGACCAGCACGCGGACGGCTTCTGGTGGGGCGAGCTCGAGTCCAACGCCACCATGGACGCCGAATATCTCCTGCTGACGCATTTCCTCGGCGCTCGCGACGAGCAGATCTGGCGCGGGGTGGCGCAGGACATTCGCAACTACCAGCGCGGCGACGGCAGCTGGGCGCTCTACCACGGCGCTCCCGGCGACCTCTCCACCAGCATCGAGTGCTACTTCGCCTTGAAGCTGGCCGGCGACGCTGGACCGCACCTGGAGCGGGCGCGCGAGTTCATACTCAGCAAGGGCGGCATCTCGCACGCGCGCGTCTTCACCCGCATCTGGCTCTCGCTCTTCGGCGAATTCAGCTGGGACGACCTGCCCTCGATGCCGCCGGAGCTGATGCTGCTGCCGCCCAAGGCGCCCTTCAGCATCTATCAATTCTCCTCGTGGGCGCGCGGCACCATCGTCCCGCTGCTCATCTTGCTGAAGACGCGGCCCGTGCGAGCGGTGCCTGAGTCTGCGCGCCTGACGGGGTTGCACACCGGAGCCGCGCCGCAGCCCAAGCCACGCGTGGCCACGGACCACCTCTTCTACGGCATCGACGCCGCGCTGCACCTCTACGACAAGCGGCCGGTCAAGGCGCTGCGCGAGCACGCGGTGAAGGTCGCCGAGGAGTGGATTCTCGACCGGCAAGAGGCCGACGGCAGCTGGGGCGGCATCCAGCCGCCTTGGGTCTATTCGCTGATGGCGCTGCACTCGCTCGGATACGGGCTGGACCATCCGGTCATCCGCAAAGGCCTGGACGGCATGCACGACCGCTGGCTCATCCGGCGCGAGGACGGCAGCATGCGCGTGCAGGCGTGTCTCTCGCCGGTCTGGGACACGGGCCTGTCGCTGCTGGCGCTGCTCGACTCTGGCGTGCCGCCCGAAGACCCGCACGTGCGCAGCGCCGCGAGCTGGCTGCTGAAGGAAGAGATTCGCGGGCCGGGCGACTGGCAGGTTCAGCTGCCCGGCGTGCCGCCTTCCGGCTGGGCGTTCGAGTTCGAGAACGACACCTATCCCGACGTCGACGACACCGCGGTGGTGATGCTGGCGCTGCAGAAGGCCGGCGCGCTCGACCCTGAAATCCGCGAGCGATCGCTGCGTTGGGTCCTGGCCATGCAGAGCAAGAACGGCGGCTGGGCGGCGTTCGACAAGGACAACACCTCCAAGCTGCCGGCCATGCTGCCGTTCGCGGACTTCGGCGAGATGATCGACCCGCCCAGCGC
>DATBAA010000383.1:0-2267 GCA_036271755.1 Myxococcales bacterium
TTCGACAAGGCGATGCCGGCGCACGTGACGCTGCGGGTGCTGAATGACGTGCCGAGCCTGCGATCGTCGCGGAGGTTTGCCGCGATTCGCCGCTGTTTCGCGGCGGCGCGCGGGCTCCACGGAGTGCGGCTGGTGGAGTTCACCGTGATGGGCAATCACCTGCATTTGATCATCGAAGCCGAGAGCAATGGGTCGCTCTCGCGCGGGATGCAGGGGCTGTGCATTCGCCTGGCCAAGGCGCTGAACAAGACCTTGAAGCGGCGCGGCGGCGGGATCTTCGCCGACCACTATCACTTGCACCTGTTGGGTTCGCGCGCCGAGGTGAGAAACGCGCTGGGCTACGTGGCCGGCAATGCCGGGCATCACTTCGGAGAGGCCGGACCAGACTGGTGCGGCTCGCAGAATCCGGAGCTGCGCGGCCTGCTGGAGCTTCCCGAAACCTGGCTGCTCCGCGCCGGCGCGCTCCGCCCGGCGCTGGCAAAGCCGGCTCCTCCGGCGAGTTAGCGACGATTGGTTTATGGTGCGCGGCCATGACGCTTCTCCTGGCCCTGTTGCTCGCGGCGGACTCGACGATTCCCGGCATGGCACCCGCGCCCGGCGTGCCCACGCTCCTGCAGAGCGGCGTCCCCGAGGCGCCGCACGCGCTGCGCGAGCGCGCGCTGCAATACTTGAACACGCGCTCGGCCGCGTTGATGGACGTGTCCGACGACGCGTCGTCGCTGCTCATCACCACCCGCTTCGCCTCCACCGCGCAGCTGCACCTCGTCGAGTCGCCGCTGGGCGCGCGCACGCAGGTCACCTTCCGCGACGAGCCGGTGAACGACGCCCACTTCGCGCCCGGCGACCCGAAGACCATCTGGTACCTGCAGGACGTGGGCGGCGCGGAGTTCTTCCAGATCTTCCGCCTCGACCGCCGCACCGGCCGCGCCGAGCTGGTGACGGACGGCAAGAGCCGCCACGGCAATATCGTCCTCTCGCGCGGCGGCAAGCTGTTGGCCTTCTCCGGCACCGGCCGCAACGGCAAGGACACCGACGTCTACATCGCCAGCACCGCCGCTCCGCGCGACGCCCGCCGGGTCACTTCTGCCGCGGGCAGCTGGTCGCCTGTCGAGTTCTCGCGCGACGGAACGAAGCTGCTCGTCCTGCAGGAGCGGTCCATCTCCGACGCCGACTTGCACGAGCTGGACGTCGCTTCAGGAGCGGTGAAGCAGCTCACTCCCAAGGATTCGAAGGCCAGCGTGCTGGGCGCCGCTTATGCGCAGGACGGCGTCTATGTAGTGACGGATCGATACGCCGACTTCAATCAATTGATGAAGCTGGGCGCGGACGGCAAGCCGCAGCTGATCGGGAAGGATTTGAAGTGGGACGTGGAGCAACTCGCGGTCTCCAATGACGGCGCGCGGGCCGCGTTCATCACCGACGAAGACGGCGTCAGCAAACTCTATACCGTCGAGGGATCCAACGCTCCAAAGGCGGTGCCGCTGCCGCGCAACGCATTGGTCGGTGCGATGCGCTTTCCGCGCAGCAACCCGGGCGTGCTGACGCTCTCTATTGGAATGGCCACCCAGCCTTCCGATGCGTATCAGCTCGACCTGCGCACGGGGCAGCTGACCCGCTGGACGCGCTCGGAGACGGGCGGCATCGACACCGCGCAGTTCGTCGACGCCGCGCTGGTTCGCTATCCCTCGAAGGACGTGACGGTTCCGGCGTTTCTCTACAAGCCGCGAAGCGCGACCGGGAAGTTGCCGGTGGTGATCATCTGGCACGGCGGCCCGGAGAGCCAGCAGCGGCCAAACTTCTATCCGCTGGTGCAATTGATGGTGAACGAGCTGGGCGTGGCGGTGCTGCTGCCCAACGTGCGCGGCTCGGCGGGTTACGGAAAGGCCTCGCTGGCGTCGGACGACGGCGTGAAGCGCGAGCAGGCGCTGCAGGACATCGGCGCCACGCTCGACTTCATCAAGGGCCAGCCAGATCTCGATGCTTCGCGGGTCGCCGCGTATGGCGGATCTTATGGTGGCTATATGACGCTGGCGACGGTGGCCTTCTACGGCCAGCGCGTCAAAGCGGCGGTGGACATCGTGGGCATCTCCAACCTCGTCACCTTCTTGCAGAACACGCAGGCCTACCGCCGCGATCTGCGCCGCGCCGAGTATGGCGACGAGCGCGACCCCGCGGTGCGCGCGGTCCAGGAGCGCATCTCGCCATTGAATTCGGTCGACAAGATCTCCGCCGAGATGTTCGTGGTGCAGGGCCACAACGACCCGCGC
>DATBAA010000384.1:0-7762 GCA_036271755.1 Myxococcales bacterium
AAGGAGATGAAGGGAGAAGCCGAAGCCGCAGCAAAACGAGAAAGAGACGAAAATCTTTCGTTTGACGAAGTCTGGTGCGTAGTAGATGTCGATGATCACAAGCACCTTAAAGAAGCGGTAGTTACTGCGAACGACAACGGCATTAAGGTCGCGGTTTCAAACCCCTGCTTCGAGCTCTGGCTTGTGCTCCATTTTCGCGAGAGTCCCGGCGCGCAACACCGTGAAAAGGTCCAAGAGATGGTCGGCGGGTTCGTATCTGGATACCACAAGCATCTCGTGTTCGATGACTTCAGCGCCGGTTACGGCGCGGCCGTGAAGCGAGCGCAGCAAATCGATGAAGACTGCGCCGCCATGGGCGAGCCCAGGAGGAATCCGTCGACCGGAGTGTATCGGCTGACCGAGTCCATCCGGACTTTTCGAAACGCGTGAACTGGTCCTACCGCACGCCTGCGCGCTGGAGCTCGCCGGCGAGCTTTCCGGTCAGCGCGAGAGCCCACATCTTGAAGTCGGCGCCGAATGACCAGAAGGGATATTTGAAGGTCGCGGGGCGGTTGTGCTCGACGAAGAAGTGCGCCACCCAGGCGAACGCATAGCCGCACACCAGAGCTGCGAGGAAGAACCACGGCCGGCCCGCGGCGAGCGCGTAAGCAAAAAAGCAGAGCGAGAGCGTGGTGCCGACGAAGTGCAGTCTGCGCGTCACGGGCTTCGCGTGCTCGCGAAGATAAAAAGGCCAGAACTCGGCGAACGTCTTCATGCGGCCGATGCTAGCGCGGGCGCGCGAAGATGCACAGCCATTCACTTTTTTGAGATCGACCGCGGGCATCGCGCGTTTCAAGTGAGCGGAGGTTCACAAAAAAATGCGTACACTCTTCATCGTTGCTCTCGCTGGTATCGGCTGTGCTGCTGCTCAACCGAAGCCGCTCGCCAAGGTCGATCTCGATCGCTGCCAGTATCTCGGCGAGAAGGTCTACGACCCACGCTCTCCAATCCTGGACGTCACCAACACCTTCGGCCCCTCGGAGATCACCTACTATCACCGCGAAGAGAAGTCCTATCGCGTGGTGAGCGGAAAGCTCTACAGCTGCCCGGCGAGCTAAGGACCGCTTGTAGGTCGGGCGCGGGATGCACAGCGTCCCGCGCATGCCCGTCCCGGTGTTGCACCTCGTCTCGCGCTTCTGGGTCGGCGGCTCGGAGCGGCAGTTCATCGAACGGCTGCGCGCGCATCCGCCGGGGTACACGCCCATCGTCGCATGCTTGGAAATGTCGGGCGGCAACCTCGACGACTTTCTCGCGCTGAAGTTGCCCGCGCCCGAAGTCTTTCCGCTCAAGGGCTCGCTGCTGCAGCCGAACACCTTCGTCCAAGTTGCCCGGCTGGCGCGCCTCATTCGCAAGAGCGGGGCGCGGCTGGTGCACGGCACCGAGTTCATCAGCAACTTCGTCGGCCTGCTGGCGGCCCGCCTCGCCGGCGTGCCGGTCATCGTCAGCCGCGTCGATCTGGGGCACTTGCGCGAAGGCTTCGGTGAGCGGCATCGCGCCGTCGAAAAGTGGATGTCGCGCAACGCCGATGCGGTCAGCGCCAACGCCGAAGCCGTCAGGCGCCTCTGCATCGAAGAAGAGGGCAGCGCGCCCGGGCGCACCTTCGTCGTCCCCAACGGCCTCGACCTCGAGCGCTTCGACAAGCTCACCAGGCTGCCGCTGCAAGGCCCGCTGCCGGAAGGGCGGCCGCTCATCGCCGTGGTCGCCAACCTCTGGCCGGTGAAGGGCCACCGCACGCTGCTCGAAGCCATCGACCGGGTTTCACGGCAGCGGCCGGACGCGCGCTTCGTCCTGGTGGGCGACGGCCCCGAGCGCGAAGCGCTGCAAGCCAAGGCGAACGCCGCGGTCACCTTCCTGGGCACCCGCTACGACGTCCCGGCCGTCCTCGCCCGCTGCGACGCGTTCTGCCTGCCGTCTCTCGCCGAAGGTCTGCCCAACGCCGTCATGGAGGCCATGGCCGCGCGGCTGCCGGTGGTGGCGAGCGCGGTCGGCGGCGTGCCCGAGCTGGTCGGCCCGGACACCGGCTTCCTCGCCTCGCCCGGCGACGCCAACTCGCTGAGCGCGCAGTTGCTCCAGCTTTTGAGCGATCCTGGACGCGCGAGCGCTTTGGGCGCGCACGGACGGCGGAAAATTGAACAAGAGTTCTCTTTACGACGCCTCGCCGAGCGCCATCGCGCCCTCTATGACGCGCTGATTGTCCACCACTTGTCGGATGTTGGCATACATCCGAGCAATCCCTAGATCGGTTGCATGCCGGTCACGCAGAATTTTGCACCTCTTCCGCGGCGCAAGACCGAACGAAACAGTACGTTCTCCGACGAAGCGCTCCTGCTGACGGATGCACCCGTCCCGGGAATGGCTCCGCAGGAGGCGACCAGGAAACAGGAGGACGCACAGCTCTGGATCGAGAGCATCTCCGATCCCCAGCTGCTCAAGTCTCTAGCGGTTGAGTGGCAGTCGCTGGCCGACGACGCCGCCGAGCCCAACGCCTTCTACGAACCGTGGATGGCACTGCCGGCGCTCGAGCACTTTGGCAAAGGTGTCGAGCTGCTCTTTGCCTTCACCAGCGTCCGGGGCAAGCGGCTGCTGTGCGGCCTTTTCCCGGTGCAGCAGCGGCCCGGGCGCGTGGAGCTGTGGCGCTATCCTTATTGCTACTTGTCCGCGCCGCTGCTGCGCAGAGGCTTCGAGCGCAAGGCGCTGGCGGTCTTTCTCGACGCGCTGGCCGGCCAGACGCAGATCGCGCGCCTGGACGACGTGCCTGGAGAAGGTCCCATCCGCAGGCACTTGATCGACGAGCTGAACGAGCGCGGCTGGCCCTGCGTGGTCGCGGCCAGCTACACGCGGGCCGTGCTGCGCCGGGCGGCCAGCGCCGAGGACTACCTGGCCAGCGCGGTCGACGGAAAGCGCCGCAAGGAGTGGCGCAGGCAGCGCGCGCGCCTGGCGGAGCAAGGCGTGGTGGTCACGCAGGAGCTCTCGTCCAGCGAGGACCCGCGCGGCTTCGTCGCCGAGCTCTGCTCGCTGGAGAAGGCCGGCTGGAAAGGCCGCGAAGGCGTCGACGCCTCGCGCGACCAGGCGTTCCTCGAGCAGATGGCCGTGAGCGCCGCCCGCGAAGGCCGCCAGCAGCTGCTCGCGCTGCGCCTGGACGGCAAGCCGCTGGCGCTGAAGTGGAACCTGCTGGCGGGCGACGGCGCCTTCGCCTTCAAGATCACCTTCGACGAAGCGTTCGCGCGCTTCTCGCCCGGCGTGCAGCTCGAGCTCGAGAACGTCGAGCGCGCGCACCTCTTGCCGCGACTGCGCTGGATGGACTCTTGCGCCGCGCCCAACCGCTTCATGATCAACCACCTCTGGCCCGACCGGCGCGAGATGCAGCGGCTCTTCATCGGCACCGGCGGCAAGCTGGGCGAGCTGGCCGTGGCTGCCGTGCCGCTCTTGAAGTTCGTCCGCGGCTGCGTGCGGAGGCATCCATGATGATCGAGGTCGACAAGGAAGTGTGCTCGGCCTACTTCGACCGCAAGCCGTTCCACGTCGCGCACGGGCTGGGCAGCCACAAGCTCTTCGCGCTGCCGCGCCTGATGGAGCTGGCGCGTTCGCTGCCGGAGGCGTTCGTCGAATACAACGGCGGCAACCTGCCGGTGGGAGTCACCGCCGCGCAGACCCCGCGCAACGGCTTGTCGCCCGAAGAGACGGTGCGGCGCATCGCCGAGAACGGCTCGTGGATGGTCTTGAAGCGCGTCGAGCAGAGCCCCGAGTATGGCGAGCTGCTCGACGCCTGCCTCGACGACGTTGCCGCCCAGGCCGGCCGCACGCTGCCGCGCATGCTCAAGCGCGAGGGCTTCATCTTCTTGAGCAGCCCGAACGCGGTCACTCCGTTCCATCTCGATCCGGAGCACAACTTCCTTCTCCAAGTGCGCGGCACGAAGACCGTCAACATGTGGGATCGCGACGACCGCTTCGTTTTGCCCGACAAGGAGTTGGAGACGTTCTATTCCGCCTTCGTCCATCGCAATCTGCCCTGGCGCGACGTCTTTCAGACGACGGCCTGGCAGGTTGGATTGAAACCTGGCCAGGGTCTGCACTTTCCCGTCGCCGTCCCGCATTGGGTGAAGAATGGCCCCGAAGTTTCGATCAGCTTCTCCATCACCTTTCGCAGCCAGAGCTCCGAATCGCGCGAGCTGATCTACCGGGCCAACGCGCGGCTGCGAAAGCTGGGGCTGTCGCCAAAGCCGCCGGGGCAGTCGCTGCTGCTCGACCAGACCAAGCGGACGGCATTCGCGGCGCTGGCCGAGCTGAAGAAGCGGCTTGGTTGAGTTGCCTGGGCGGCGGGCCTGCTCTACAACACGCGCCATGACGCCTCCTCTGCCGCGGGATCTCTTGCTGCGCCTCTATCGCGAGATGCTGCGCCTGCGCACGCTGGACGAGCGGATGATGACCTTGCAGCGCCAGGGCCGCGTCGGCTTCTACGGGGCCTGCACCGGGCAAGAGGCGGCCACGCTGGCCAGCTCCATCGCCTTCGAGAAGAACGACTGGATCTTCCCCGCGCTGCGCGAAGGCGGCGCCATGCTGCTGCGCGGGTTTCCGCTGGTGCCGTACCTCTGCCAGATCTTCGGCAACGCGGGCGACGAGACCAAGGGCCGGCAGATGCCGTCGCACATGGCGTCCAAGTCGGTGAACCAGGTGAGCTGGTCTTCGTGCATCGGCACGCAGCTGCCGCAGGCCGTGGGCGCTGCCATGGCCGCACGCATCAAGGGCGACAAGAACGTCATCGCGGCCTACATGGGCGACGGAGCCACCAGCGAAGGCGACTTCCACGTGGCGCTGAACTTCGCGGGCGTCTTCAAGGCGCCGGTGGTCTTCATCTGCCAGAACAACCACTGGGCCATCAGCGTGCCCACCGCCAAGCAGACCGCCAGCGAGAGCATCGCCATCAAGGCGCAGGCATACGGCTTTCCCGGCGTGAAGGTGGACGGCAACGACGCCATCGCGGTGTACGAAGCGGTGAAGGCCGCGGTCGACAAAGCGCGCTCCAGCGGCGGCCCGACGCTGGTCGAATGCGAGACCTATCGCATCGGCGCGCACAGCTCGTCGGACGATCCGACGCGCTATCGCGACGAAAAAGAAGTCGAGGTGTGGAAGAAGCGCGATCCGCTCGATCTGCTGCGCGGAAAGCTCACCAGCTGGGGCCTCTGGAGCGCGCGCGAAGAGGACGAGCTGAAGGCGAAGCTGCTGGACGAAGTGAACGCCGCCATCGCCGAGGCGGAGAAGAAGCCCGACCCCGAGCGCCAGACCTTGTTCGACGACGTCTACTCCGTGCTGCCCTGGCCGCTGCGCGAGCAGCGCGACGAGATGCTGGCGGCGCCGCCGGTGCCGCGGCCGGACGCGAAGCAGATCGCGGGATGAGGCCGCTGCACGTCCGCCGTCTGGGCCGGGTCGAGTACGAAGACGGCCTGAGCATGCAGAAGCTGGTCGCCGAGGCGCGCCACAAAGATTTGATCCCCGATACGCTGCTGTTATTGGAGCACCCGCGCGTGATTACGTTGGGCCGCGGCGCGAAAGAAGAGAACTTATTGGGAACGCGCGAGGAGCTGCGCGCGCGCGGATATGAAATCCACGAAACCAATCGCGGCGGCGACGTGACCTATCACGGGCCGGGGCAGATCGTGGGCTATCCAATCCTCGATTTGAAGCCCGACCGCAAAGACGTCCGCAAGTACGTGACCGCCATCGAAGAGCTGATGATCCGCGTCGCGGCCGACTATGGAATCAAAGCCGAGCGCGTCGCCGGCCGGACGGGCATCTGGACGCCTTCCGGCAAGCTGGGCGCCATCGGCGTGCACATCTCGCGCTGGATCACCACGCACGGCTTTGCCTTCAACGTAAAGACCGACCTCAGTGACTTTGGCGCCATCGTACCTTGCGGAATCGCCGATGCCGGAGTGACTTCATTAGAAGCGCTCTTGGGTCGCGCGCCGCCGGTGGCCGAAGTCGAGGACCGTTTCATCGCCCATGCCGCGCAGATCTGGGACAGCGACGCTTCGCTGGTGGAGCCCGCGCTGCAAACGGTGAGCGCCGTGCTGACCCGCGAGGACGGCCGCGTGCTCTTGCTGCAGCGCACGCCCGAGCGCGGCGGCTTCTGGCAGATCCTCACCGGCCGCCTCGAGCCCGGCGAGAATCCGCACGCCACGGCCGCGCGCGAGATCTACGAAGAGACCGGCTTCACGCCCGAGCTGCGCGAGATCCGCGAGCTCGACTACGACCACTCGTTCGCGCTGGGCGATCGCATCCCGCCTTTCTTCATCCACGAGACAGCCTTCGCCGCCCGCGTCTCGGGCGAGCCGAAGCTCTCCGACGAGCACGTGGCTTTTCAATGGGCCACCGCGGAAGAAGCCATGAAGCTGCTGCCCTTTGCGGGCCTCCGCCGCGCGGTTACACTCGCGAGCACGTGGACTGGCTGATCGGCATCCTGAGCTTCGTGGATATGTTGGCGCTGCCCTTCGGAGCGCTGCTGACGATTACCTCTTTCATCCGTGCGCCTCGACGCGACACCTGGCTCTGGTTCGCGCTCGCGTTGCTGGCCTATCTCTTCACCAGCGCGGCCATTGGAGCGTACCCCAGCCTTTACCTCGTGGTCTTGCTCTCGTGGCCGTTGACGGCGGCCGCCCACCTCGACGGGCATCTGTGGCTCAGCAGCGCGCTCACTTCGCTGACTGTCATCTGCCTGGTCTCCGTCGCGAGATCCGCCCTGCTCAAGGCCCGGCCGAGCTAGTCCTCGAGCTCGCGGCCTCAGGGCGTGAGGTTTTCCCAATACGCCGGAGCTCCGAAGGCGTTGCGCAGCCACTGCGTGAGCGCGCGCACCTTCGCGGAGCCGCGGCGGTCGTACGGGTACGCGATGTAGAGCGTGGCGCCTTCGGGCTCGGCGCCGACGTCGATGACGACGAGCTTCTTGCGCATGACCTCGGCCTGGATGAAGTAGCCCGGCAAGAGCGCGATGCCCAAGCCCGCCACCGCCGCGTCGCGCATCAAGAGGCCGTTGTTGACCCGCAAGACCACGCGCTCTGGCCGCACCGTCACCACCTTGCGCCGCGCCTTGAACCGCCAGTCGGCGCCGCCGCGGATGCTGTAGACGATGCCGCGATGTTGCCCCAACTCGTCGACTGACTTCGGCGTGCCGGAGCTCTTCAGATACGCCGGCGAGGCCACCAGGAAGCGGCGGCTCTGCGCCAGCCGCTTGAGGATGACGTGCTCGTCCAAGACCGGCCCGTGGCGGATGAGCGCGTCGTACCCGCCGCCGGTGAGGCTCACCAGCTTGTCCTCCACGTCCAGCGTCAGGTCGATCTTCGGATGCTTGCCCAGGAAGCCGCACAGCGCCGGGCCCAGGTGGAGCACGCCGAAACTGACCGGCGCGGCGATGCGCAGCGGGCCTTGCAGCTCGCCGCGGCGATGGGCGATCTCCGCCTCGGCCTCGACCAGATCTTGCAGGATGCGCCGCGCCCGCTCGTAGAAGGCCTTGCCCTCCTCGGTGACCGAGACAGCGCGCGTCGTGCGATGCAGGAGCGCGACGCCGACCGCGCGCTCCAATTCGCTCAGCCGTTCGCTGACGGCCGAGCTGGACACGCCCAGGCGGCGCGCGCCCTCGTTGACGGAGCCGCCTTCGAAGACGGAGACGAACGCGGCCAGGGAGTCGAGCTTGAGCATTGTTCGGCAAATCCGAAAACAGAAAGGGCCTGAG
>DATBAA010000385.1:0-3956 GCA_036271755.1 Myxococcales bacterium
ACCAGGATATATTTAAACATGGTGCCTGTCAAGCCTCATTCAGCCCTCCACCAATCGCCGCCACTCCGCGCCGCGCCGCCCTCCCGCCGCGGCGGCATCACCACTCACTTCCCCCCGGAAAGAAAGAAACTAAAGAGCACGGCCCTACCTCCAAAACGCCACATCAGCTCAAACGGAGACAGCCCCGGACAGCCAGTGAGTTCCCACCAGAACCAGAACCAGAACCAGAAAGCAGAAAGCAGAAGCCCGCCGCGAGCCAAGCCGCCCGCGAACCTACCGCCCGATCACCCTCCGCACCCTCCGCGTCATCTGCCCCGCCTCCGCCACCCCCATCGCGCTCGTCGCCGCAAGGTACGTCACCCCGAAGCTCCCCAGCACGATCACCGCCCGAATCGCCGGATGCACATGCGGCAACACGTACTTCACCCCCAGCGCCACCCCCGTCGCCAGCGCCGCCGCCCCCCACAACCGCGGCAACAACCCCTTCGGCAGATGGCACTCGCCGATCCTCGCCGCGATGCCCCGCCGCAGCAGCGCGAACTCGATCCACCCCGCCACGCCCGCCGACGCGGTCAATCCCGCCGCCCCATACTTCGCATCGACACCCAGCAGCCTGGGCAGCGCGAGGCCGCAGAAGAACCCCAGGACGGCCGTGAGAATGACCCGCACGACCGCGTAGTTGAGCGGCGTGCGCGTGTCGCGCAAGGCGTAGAAAGCGCTCGAGTAGAGCCTCGCCATCGTCGCCGCCAGCAGCCCCACGGTAGAGCCGGCGAGGATGAGCCAGACGTAGTTCACGTCGCGCCCGCCGAAGTGGCCGGTCTGGAAGAGCGCGGCGCAGATGACGTCGCCCAGCGCGAGAAACGCCGCCACCGACGGCACGACCGGAAAAGCGATGGCGCGCAGGCCCGCCTCGGTCTGCGCGCGCAGCTTGCCCTCGACGCCGGCGTCGGCGGACATCGACGGAAGCGACGCCGCCGAGACCGCCATGCCGAAGAGAGAGACCGGCAGCGTGTAGATGATCTGCGCGTAGGAGAGCGCCGCCACGGTGCCCGCCGGCAGCCACGAGGCGATGAACGTGTCGACGTAGGCCGAGAGCTGGTTGACGCCCTTGCCCACCACCACCGGCCCGAAGTTGCGCACCACCTCGCTGACGTTGGCGTCGCCGCGGCCCAGCGCGAGCCTCGCGCCGCGCCCGAGCAGCCGCAGCACGGAAGGCAACTGCAACCCAAGCTGCAGCCCGCCGCCCACCACCGCGCCCCAGGCGGCCCATACCGCGATGCGCGCCTGATCTCCCGCCGGCCCCGCGTGCGCCCCTGCGACGAGCGCGACGACGATGGCCGCGCTCCAGACGACCGGCGCCGCGTAGCTCAAGAAGAACTTGTGGTGGCTGTTCAAGACGCCGATGCAGAACGCGCTCAAGACCAACAGCGAGATGCTGGGGAAGAAGATGCGCACCAGACGGATGGCGAGCTCGCGCGTCTCGCCGGTGAAGCCGGGCGCGATCGCCGCCAGCAAGTAAGGAGTCGCGAGCACGCCCAGCAGCGCGAAGAGCCCGGTGACGAGCGTGAGCAGCCCCGCGACCGCGCCCGCCACCTTGCGCGCCTGCGCGTCCTCGCCCTTGCCGCGCAGCGAGGCGTAGACGGGAATGAAGCTGGCGGAGAGCACGCCTTCGCCGAGCAGGTTCTGCAGGAAGTTGGGGATGCGCAGCGCGGCCGTATAGGCGTCTGCCGCGAGCGAGGTGCCCAGGTAGTAGCCGAGGACGCGCTGCCGCACGAGGCCCGCGAGCCGCGACAGCAAGATGCCCGCGCCCACCAGCAGCGCCGCTCCGCCACGCTGCTTCTTTGCCGGCGCCGCGGCGGGGGCGGGGGCGGTGGCGGTGGTTTCAGCTCTGGTTTCGCTCACGGGCGCCACAATACCCATCGCGCCGCCCGGCTGCTCGGAGAAATCACTCGCGGCAGCCGGCCAGCCGCGCAGCCGCGGCGCGCACGCCCGCGGACAGCTCCACCAGGTCCTTGCCCGAGGCGCGGACGCTCGCCACCACCTCGCCGCTCTTCACCATGCGCACCGTCAGCTTGTAGTCGAGTTGGCCGCCCTCGCTGGTCAGCTCCGCGGTGGCGGCGGCCGCGGTCTCGAGCTTCTGCGCCACGCCCAGGCGGCAGGTGACGTCGCACGAGTCGGGCAGCGCCTTCGTGCCCGAAAGCGGCGTGAAGTCCGACTGGGCGATCACCCACAGTCGGAGGAGCAGATGGGCAGCTTCACCAGCGCGGCGACGCTGAACTCAGGCCGCACCGCGCCGCCCAGCAGGAGATCGGACGCTTCGAGGTTGACCCGCTGTCCGCGCCACGACGCCGTGACGGGTCCATTCAACTGCCAGGGCTCAGGCGGCTCGTGCTTGGAGCTCGCCAGGACCGCGGCGTCCGCGAGCAGGAAGGCGATGCCGGCGTTGAGCAGCGCGCCCGAGCCGGCGTTGCCGGTCTTGTTCACCGCGTAGGCGCCCGCGCCGATGATGCCCAGGTCGACGATGGAGCCGGCGATGAAGCCGCCGGTCGCGGGCGGCCGCGCGACGCGCCGAGAGAGCGCGGCCTCGGCGCACGGCTTCCCGGCGCAGCTCAGCGTCGCGCCGCTCTCCTCGGGGCGCGACGAGGTGCGCTCGCCGCCGCGGGCGATGGAGCCGATGAGCGTGCCGCAGCCGGCGCAGAGACCAAGGGACAAGAGGAGCAGGATCTTCATGGCGCGGGGAGCTCGTAGCGCTCGATGTGGCCCACGGCGGCGACGGCGTCGCGCACGTCCTTGCGCGCGATCAGCTTCTTCCAGTTGGCGTCGAACCGCTTCGACGCGCCGCCCGGCGGCCGCGGCAACTCCGTGAGCTCCTGCAAGGACATCAGCGCCTCGCCGCGCGACTCGGGATCGTCGAGCCTGGAGACGAGCACGCGCGCAGCCTCGTCCAGCTTGCCGGCGAAGACGAGCACCCGCTGCAGCGCCAGCGGCGCGTCGTCCTGGTGCTGGCGCAAGTACGAGAGCCCTCTCTCCACCAGCGCCGGATCTTCCGTCTCCACGCCGGCCCACGCGCGCACCAACTCCCGCTGCATGGCGCCGAACGGGCTCGTCTTCCCTTCGTCGACGTGCTTCAAGGCCGCCAGCGCCTCCGGGCCGCGATTCAACTCGCAGTCGCGCCACGCCAGGTTGAGATAGTGGCTGACGTTCGCGTTGCCCTGCTCGGTCAGAAGGCTGGCACGCTCCAGCTCGTCGAGCGACTCTTGCCAGCGGCCCAGCGACCAGAGCGCGCCGGACCGCGCGTTGCGCAGCCAGGGCAGGAGCCTCGCAACGCCGTCATAGGGTGCGACCGGAGAAGAGCTGACGCGGACCAAAGCCTCGTCGGTGATCTCCAGCGCTTCGCGGTCCTTGCCCTGCGCCATCAAGGTGTCCGCCAGCTCGAGGACCGCTCGAATGGATCGGGGCTCCTTGCGCACTGTCGCGCGCGCCTGCTCGACGTTCCGCGCCCGGGCTTGCGCCACGTCGAAGTGCGCGGGGTTCGCCCGGACCATGGCGGCAAAGCGATTGTCGGCGCGGAACGCGATCAGCTCGCCCGGCGAGGTGATGCGCGCCACCACCTGCTCCGCCTTGACCGCGTCGCCGCGCAAAAGGAACAGCACCGCGAGGCGCTCCCAGGCCCAATCGGGCGAAGGCCCGCCGGCCACCCGGAAGTCCGCGTCGAAGAGGGCCTCGAGCAAGAGGAAGAGGCGATCGCCGCTGCGCGGCTTCTGCTCCGCGCCGATGAGCAGATCGAGGACCGTCTGGTCCTTCACCGCCTCCAAAGCCACGGTCCCCTGGCGCGCGATGGCGGTGAGCGTGTCGACGGCGTTGTCCGTCTCGTTCAGATCCAAGGCCAGCTCGAGCCGGAAGTCGAGATCTTCGAGGGTCCGTTCGGGCAGCTGGCAGGCGCGGAAGATGTACTC
>DATBAA010000386.1:0-7939 GCA_036271755.1 Myxococcales bacterium
ATGAGCTTGATGAACCTCGACATCACCTATCAATACGTCATCAAAGGTTTGATCCTATTGCTGGCCGTCTGGGCCGACATGGCGCAACGGAAGAAAGCTTAGACGTCGATCCAGCGGCCCTGTTCGGAGCTGGCTGCGACCGCGTCGAGCACGGCTTGCACCGCGGCGCCGTCGGCGAAATTGGGAGTGGACGAGCCTTTGTTTCGAATGGCTTCGAAGAAGGGATCGACTAATCGCCGGTAGACTTCGAAGCGGCCGGCGGGTGTTTCGAGGCCTTTCGTCAATGCCTCGGGCAGGAGCATTTGCTCGACGCCGGCCTTGTCGGCGCGGGCCGCGAAGAGGCGGCCTTCCCAACCGGGCTCGATTCCCGGCTCGGCTTCGTAGATCAAGCTGCCTTTGTCGCCATAGAGCTCGATGCGCTGGAAGTTGCCGCGGCCGGCGGCCAGCTTGCTGCTTTGAAAGACGCCTTGCGCGCCGCACTTCAATTGCGCGAGGAACGACACGTCCTCGTCCGCGTCCACCTTGCCACCCGGCCGCTCGAAGGTGCGCTGCTGCCACTGGGCCGAGACGCGGGAGAAGTCGCCCAGCCAGAAGCGGACCATATCGACGAGATGCGAGCCGATGTCGCCCAGCACGCCCGTGCCTGCTTCGCTTCTCCTCATCCGCCAGGAGGCCGGTTTGTTGGCCGCGAAGTGCGAGGCGCTCCAGTAGACCGCGCTCACGTGCAGCGGCGTCCCGAGAAAACCTTCGTCGATGAGGCGCTTCAACTGCGCGGCCGCGGCGATGGTCCGATGAGTGAAGAAGGTCAGCGTCTGGAGCTTGCGCGCTTCGGCCGCGGCGGCCATCTCGCGCGCCTGCGCGGCGGTCATCGCCAGCGGCTTCTCGCAGATGACGTGCAGGCCGATCGAAAGCGCGGCCATCGCAATCGGATGGTGCAGCACGTTGGGCGTGACGATCACCAGCAGATCGAGCCGCCCCTCGGCGATCATCTGCCGCCAATCGGTAAATCGATCGGGAACGTTGAACTTGCCGGCCACGGCATTGAGCCGCTGCTGGTTGCGGCCGCAGAGCGCCGTCACTTCGACGTCCGTCCTCATCTGCAGCCCGGGCAGGTGCTCCGTCTCCGCCCACCAGCCGGTCCCGACGATTCCCGCGCGTAGTCGACCCATGACTCTCTTCTACTATGGTCGCTTGACAGAGGAGTTGGCGGCGCTCTCAATGCCGCTCCCCCTGTGCAGGAGTCCCCAATGACCCGCCTCTGCGCCGCCTTCCTACTCTTCTCTGCCGCGTCGTTCGCGCAGCCCGTTCCACAAAGCCCGCTCACCGTTGGCTCCGGCAATACGGCCGTGGCCGACCCGACGATTCCGCGGCCGGACAACGTGAAGCCGTGCCGCGTGACGCTCTATACCAACCAGCAGTTCGCCGACTTCTCGCCCAAGCCCTTCGCCTATGCGCCGCCGGCGGCTTGCCCGGGGCCGTGGCAGAAGGTGGTGCTCGAGGCCGACTACTCCGTCGAGGCCGGGTTGCAGTTCGACCGCACCGCCAACCTCTGGATCGGCGGCGTGAACATCTACTTCGGAACCACCGCCGAGCCTTCGGGCAAGATCGGCCGCTCGTGGCACGTCGAGCGCGATCTCACCGACTACAGCGCGCTCTTGCTCGCGCCCGCGGCCGGCGAAGCGGACCTGGGCAACCTGGTCAACACCCAGTTCACCAGCTCGTTGTGGGGCACCGCGGATATCGCTTTCTATCCCGTCAGCAAGAGCGGCAAAGGCAATGACAATAGCGGCAAGGGGAACAACAACGACGGCCCGGTGACCGCCGATCTGGTGCTGCCCATGTCCGCCGGCCCCACGGGCGGCTCGGTGGGTTTGAATACTCCCACCGATGCGCTGCAGAAGACCTTCACGCTGCCGTTGAACGTGGAGAAGGCGCTCTTGGACGTGGTGCTGGAGCCGCAGAGCGCCAACGACGAGTTCTGGTACACCTGCGTTCCCAACAACCTGGGCAACGAGCTGGAGAGCTGCATCGGCACCGCCTTCCGCGAGGGCGAAGTCACCATCGACGGAGTGCCCGCCGGCGTGGTGCCGATCTCTCCCTGGATCTACACCGGCGGCATCGACCCGCTGCTGTGGCGGCCCATCCCGGGCGTGCAGACGCTCAACTTCGCGGCCTACCGCGTGGACGTGACTCCGTTCGCGGCGACGTTGAGCGACGGCAAGCCGCACACCATTGCCATCACCGTCTTCAACAACAGCGTCTCTTTCTCCACCACCGCCACGCTGCTGGTCTTCCTCGATCACGGCGCGAAGAAAGTCACCGGCGCCATCACCACCAATACGATTGGCACTCCTTCGCCGGTCTTGAAGACCAACCTGGCCACCGACGCGGCCGGCACTACCACGGGCAACGTCACCATCTCGTCCAATCGGCACTTCCTGCTCGCGGGCTTCGTCAAGACCTCGCACGGAACGGTCCGCACAGAGGTGGAGCAGAGCATCGCCTTCTCCAACAGCCAGAGCTTCGTCGCGCCCACCAGCGCGGCCATCAACTTCGAGCAGGACATCACGCAGCGGACGGAGATCTCGTCGGTGACGCGCACCCTC
Organism: Myxococcales bacterium; assembly: GCA_036271755.1. Lineage (GTDB taxonomy): Bacteria > Myxococcota > Myxococcia > Myxococcales > 40CM-4-68-19 > 40CM-4-68-19. The sequence continues at coordinate 2,607 of DATBAA010000386.1, forward strand.
GGCGACGACAACACCGAGACCCGCGTCAGCCAGTCGTGGCCGCTGGATCTCACCATCACCGTGCCGCCCGACGGGACGTTCCAGAGCACCATCCACCAGACCTTCGACCGCACCGACCTGGCGTTGCGCGAGGGCGAGGTGCGCTCCGGCTCATTCGTCACCAGCTCGGTGGCGCCCAAGGACAACTTCCCTTCGGGGCAGGGCCAGGCGAACAGCCAACACTACTTCTCGGCCGATTCGACCGGCGCTTGCTTCAGCCGCACCATCACCGCCGCCGGAGGGTTCTTGACCAGCATCGTCAACGGCGCAGACTGCGAGCATGACCATCACTGATGATCCGTTCGCGAAGTTCAAGGCCATGCAGCGCGAGGCCTGGTCCGGCTTCGCGCGCCTCGAGGGCAACACCACGCCGGCCGCCGCGGAGCTCGTTCGGTTCGCGGGCGTCGGGCACGGTCAGACGGTGCTCGACGTCGCCTGCGGCACGGGCGTGGTCGCGGTCACGGCGGCTCGAAAAGGCGCGCGCGTCAGCGGGCTGGATCTGACGCCGCCGCTGCTCGAGCGGGCGCGCGAGAATGCGTCCATCGCTGAAGTGGCCATCGACTTCAAGGAGGGCGATGCCGAAGCGCTGCCGTATCCGGACGCGTCGTTCGACGTGGTGCTCAGCCAGTTCGGGCACATGTTCGCGCCGCGCCCGGCGGTGGTGACGGCCGAGATGTTGCGCGTGCTGAAGCCGGGCGGGCGCATCGCATTTTCCACCTGGCCGCCGGAGCACTACATGGGGCGGATGTTCGCCTTCATCGCGCGGCAAGCGCCGCCTCCGCCGGCCGGCGCGCCCGTGCCCGCGCCGGTGGGGCAGTGGGGCGATCCGAACGTCGTGCGCGAGCGGCTGGGCAATGCGGTCACCGGGCTGGCTTTCGACCGCGGGATGATGTTCGGGGCGTCGCTCAGCCCGCGCCATTCGCTGCTCTTCTTCGAGACGACCTTCGGGCCGCTGATGAAGCTCGTCGCCGATTTTCAGTCGCAGCCCGAGAAGCTGGAGAAGCTGCGCGCCGAGCTGACCGCGATCATCGCCGAGTCGGTGGTGGACAACCAGCTGCGGCAGCACTTCCTCATCTCGCGCGCGATCAAAGCCTGAGTCGCTGGAGCTCAACCCGAACACGCTCAACGTCGACTGACGCGCTTCGAATGGCCGGCGATGACCGTCGCGAGCAATCGCCCGGGCGCGCCGGCGTCCTTCGACTGCTCGCCCACCCAGGCTGCCGCGTGGGCGGCCAGGATGATGTCCTGCGGCAGCGCGTCGCCGCTCAGCTCGCCGGCCTTCTGGGCGCGCCGCACCAGCTGTTCGCCCATGCAGGAGATGAGATCGCAGGTCACGCAGAGCGGCTGGCCCTTGGCGCCGTAGGCCTCGGCCAGCCGGCCGGTGAGCCCGCGATAGCGCGTCACGTGCTGCGCCAGCGCCTCCAGCCACTGCGTCAGCCCCTCTTTAGGTGACTTCGCGGTCAGCAGCTCTTCGCCGCGCGCGACGATGGCCACGGTGCCCTTGTCCAGGATGGCCGCCAGCAGGTCTTCGCGGGTGGGGAAGCGGCGATAGAGCGTCCCGATGCCCACCCCGGCCCGCCGGGCGATCTCCTCCAACGAAGCATCGGCGCCCTGCTCGCGAAAGGCCGCGTCGGCCGCGGCGATGATCTGCTCGTGGTTGCGCTGGGCGTCAGCCCGTAAGGGCCGCGAATCGGCGTCCCGCAAGGGGCGCGTCTCGGTGTCGGGGAGCGGCTTTTCTTTGGTCTTTGCGCGCATGGGAACGTTTGTGCTTGCCAAGCGGAGGACGCCTCCGTATAGCTAAGCGGAGTATGACTCCACTTATCCTAACACGCCAGGCCGCTGTCCTCATCCCCTTCTTCGCGATCGCGTGCAGCCGCGCGGCCGCCCAGCCGCTCCCGCCAGCGCCACCGGTCGGCGTCAGTCCGGTGGAAAAACGTCCCGTCAGCGTGGCCAACGAGCTGACGGGCAGGGTGGAGGCCGTCTCGCGCGTCGAGATCCGGCCGCGCGTGGCGGGGTACGTGACCGCCATCCGCTATCGCGAAGGCGCGGACGTGGCGGCCGGCGCGGAGCTCTTCTCCATAGATGATCGTCCGTACAAAGCAGCATTGGACAAGGCCTCGGCTGAGCTTGCCCGCGCCAAGGCCAGCGCCGAGCTTGCGCGCGCCGATGCCGGCCGCGCCGAGAAGCTCTTCGCGTCCAAAGTGCTGCCGCCGTCCGACCGCGATCGCATGGTCTCGGCCGTCGCGCAGGCCGAAGCCTCGGTGCTCTCGGCCAAGGCCAGCGTCGACCTGGCGCGATTGGATGTGGAGTTCACGCGCGTGCGGGCTCCGATCGCCGGCCGCGCCGGACAGGCCATGGCGGTGAAGGGCGACTACGTTTCGGTGCAGTCCGCGCTGACGACCGTGGTGTCCGTCGACCCGGTCTACGTCTACTTCACCGGCGACGAGCAGACCTTCCTGCGCTTCGCCTCGCACGCCCAGAAGATGCCCGTCTCGGTGGGTCTCGCCGACGAGCCGCAGTTTCCGCACCAGGGCCTGGTGGACTTCGTCGACAACCGCCTCGACCCCGCCACCGGCACCATCCGCGTCCGCGCCATCGTGCCCAACAAGGACAAGCGATTGACCCCGGGCCTCTACGCCCGCGTCCGGCTGGCTGAAGGCGTCTTGCCCACGCTGCTCATCGACGACAAAGCCGTCCTCACCGATCAGGATCGCAAATATGTCCTGACCGTCGGCGCCGACAGCACCGCCTCGCGCCGCGACGTGAAGCTGGGCTCGCTGGTCGACGGCCGCCGCATCGTCGCCTCGGGCTTGCAGGAGGGCGACCGGGTCATCGTCAGCGGCCTCCAGCGCGTAGCGCCCGGCAGCAAGGTAGCGGTGGCTCCGTGAACATCTCGCGCTTCTTCATCGACCGGCCCATCTTCGCGGGCGTCCTCTCCATCGTCATCTTCGTCGCCGGCGCCATCGCCATTCCGCTGTTGCCGATCAGCGAATATCCGGAGGTCGTGCCGCCGCAAGTCCAGGTCCGCGCGGTCTATCCGGGAGCGAATCCGAAGACCATCGCCGACACCGTCGCCGCGCCGCTGGAGCAGGCCATCAACGGCGTCGAGCGCATGATGTACATGAAGTCTGTCGCCTCCAGCGACGGCGCCATGACCCTGAGCGTGACCTTCCGCCCGGGCACCGATCCGGACAGCGCGCAGGTCTGGGTGCAGAACCGCGTCTCGCAGGCTTTGGCGCGGCTGCCCGAAGAAGTGCGCCGGCAGGGCGTCGTCACCGAGAAGCAGTCGGCGAACATCACTTTGGTCATCCACCTGCTCTCGCCCGACGCCCGCTACGATAGCTTGTATTTACGCAACTACGCGCACCTGCACGTGCTCGACGAGATCAAGCGCATCGACGGCGTGGGCCTGACCAACATCTTGGGCTCGGGCGAGTACGCGATGCGCGTCTGGCTGGACCCGGGAAAGATCACCGCGCGCGGTTTGACTGCCAGTGAAGTCGTGCAGGCCATTCGCGAGCAGAACGTGCAGGTCTCGGCCGGACAGCTGGGCGCGCCGCCGACGTCCGCTCCCACCGACTTCCTGCTCTCCATCAACGTCGCCGGCCGGCTGGTGACCGAAGAAGAGTTCCGCCAGATCGTCGTCCACACCGGCGAGAACGGCGAGCTGACCCGCTTGTCCGACGTGGCGCGCGTCGAGCTGGGCGCCTCGACTTACTCATTGCGCGCATTGCTCGACAACAAGCAGGCGGTGGGTATCGGCATCTTCCAATCGCCCGGCTCGAACGTGATTGAATTGTCGCACAAGATCCGCGCGCGCATGAACGAGCTCTCGAAGGCTTTTCCAGAAGGCATGAAGTACGAGATTGACTACGACCCCACCGTCTTTGTCGAGGACTCCATCAAGTCGGTGGTCGAGACCTTGTTCGAAGCTGCATTGCTGGTCGTGCTGGTCGTGGTGCTCTTCCTGCAAACGTGGCGCGCGTCGGTCATTCCGTTGATTGCCGTTCCGGTTTCGATCGTCGGCACCTTTGGCGTGCTGCTGGCGCTCGGTTTCACCATCAATACGCTGACGCTCTTCGGGCTGGTGCTGGCCATCGGCATCGTCGTCGACGACGCCATAGTCGTGGTGGAGAACGTAGAACGAAACATAGAAGCCGGATTGGATCCAAAAGCCGCGGCACACCAGGCCATGAAGGAAGTCTCCAGCCCCATCGTCGCGGTGGCCCTGGTGCTCTGCGCCGTCTTCGTGCCCATGGTCTTCATGCCCGGACTCACCGGCCAGTTCTTCAAGCAGTTCGCGGCCACCATCGCCATCTCGACCGTCATCAGCGCCATCAACTCACTGACTTTGTCGCCCGCGTTGGCCGCGCGCTTGTTGAAGCCGCACGGCGCCTCGAAGGATTGGCTGACCCGCGGCATCGATCTGATGTTCGGCTGGGGCTTCAAGCTCTTCAACAAAGGCTTCCAGCGCACCGCTCATCGGTACTCTGGAGCCGTCGGCCGCGCGGTGCACCATCGCGGGGTGGCGTTCGCGGTCTATGCCGTGGCGGTGGCTGCGGCTGCTTTCATGTTCACGCGTGTGCCGGGCGGGTTCGTGCCGACGCAGGACAAGATGTACCTGGTCTCGATGGTCAGCATGCCGCCCGGAGCGTCGCTCGACCGCACCGAGCAGGTGGTGAAGGAGATGACCAAGCTCGCGCTCGAAACCGACGGAGTCTCGCACGCCATCCAGTTCCCCGGCTTGAACGCGGTGCACTTCACCAACACACCCAGCTCCGCGACGACCTTCATCACGCTGACGAACCCCGACGAGCGCAAGCACACCGCGGACGAGATCGTGGCGGAGCTCAATCGCAAGTTGAGCACCATCAAAGAGGGCGTGGCGTTTGCCTTCATGCCGCCGCCCATCCTCGGCCTGGGCACCGGCGCCGGCTTCTCGCTCTATCTGGAAGATCGCGGAGACCAAGGCGTGAGCGCGCTCGCCGGCTCATTGAATGATTTGCAAGGCTCGATCGCCGGCGTCCCCGGTCTGGGAATGCCCTTTTCGACCTTCCAGCCAAACGTTCCGCAGCTGGACGTGAACATCGATCGCGTCCGCGCCAAGGCGCAGGGAGTCCCGCTCTCCAACTTGTTCGATACGCTGCAGATCTATCTCGGCTCTGCGTATGTGAATGACTTCACCCGCTTTGGCCGCACCTACCAGGTGGTCGCGCAGGCCGACGCGCCGTTCCGCGCGCAAGTCGAGCAGCTGCGCGAGCTGCGGACGCGCAACTCGGCCGGCCAGCTGGTGC
>DATBAA010000387.1:0-5153 GCA_036271755.1 Myxococcales bacterium
CTCGCCCTTGAGATTGAACAGCGGCCCGCCGGAGTTGCCGGGGTTGATGGACGCGTCGGTCTGCAAGTAGTCGCTGTAGGCGCCGCCGAACTGCGAGCGCTCCTTGGCGCTGATGATGCCGGTGGTCACCGTGGCCTGGAGACCAAAGGGCTCGCCGATGGCGACGACGTAGTCTCCCACTTCGATGGCGTCAGAGTCGCCGAGCGTGGCGTACTTGAGCGAGCCCACATCCTTGCCTTCGATCTTGAGCAGCGCGATGTCGGCCTTGGGGTCGTTGCCGATGACCTTGGCCTTGAACTCGCGCGCTCCGCCGGGGGCGCTCTCGTCGGTGACGACCTTGATCTCGTCCATCGCGCGGAACTTGCCGCGCGGGCCGTTCTCGTCCTGGATCTCGACCACGTGGTTGTTGGTCAAGACGAGGCCATCGCCAATGAGGAAGCCCGAGCCCAGGCCGTGGCGCTCCTGCTCCTCCTGCTGACCCTGGCCCTGCTGGCCGAAGAAGCGGAAGAACCGCTCCATGGGGTCCTGCTGCTGCTGATCGTCATCGTCGTTGCCGTTGCCGTTGCCGTCGTCGTTGCCGTCCGAAGGCGGCTGCTGCGGCTGGGGCCGCATGCGATTGCGCGGCGAGCGCTGGGCAACCGCCTGGCGGTGCGGCTTGAAGCGCGAGTTGATGTTCACCACCACCGGCCGCAGCTGCTTGACCAGCGGCGCGAGCGAGGGCAGCGAGCTGAGCGGCTGCACCTGCTTCACGTCCGAGGCGGTGCTGGACGCGGCTTGGGCGTCCGTCGCAAGCATCGAGTGGTCCGTGGACTTGTGGTGATAGGCGGAGACGAGCGGCAGGGCGGCCAGCGTGGCCAGGGAGCCTGCGGCGACTGCGACGAGCATGGTGAAGCGGCGGTACATGCAACCTCCAGGGGGTTCCCGCAAAGAACAGCGCAGGCGCCCGAGCATTTCGACGTAGGCCGGGGCAGATTTCTTCGCCGGCCGGAAACTGTTGAGCGGAACGTAACCGGATGCGCGCCTGCGTCAAGCCGGGCGCGCGTCGCAGTGATGTAATTCCGTTAGCTTGCCCGGCCGCTCAGTGATGTTCGGGCTGCGAATCGTCGTGCATCTCGCCCCCGCCCTGCAGCTCGTCGCGCGTGGAGCGAATCTCGTCCAGGCTGATGCGCCGGCCGCGGCCGTCGAGGATCTCCACCCGCGAGGCGTGCAGCGAATAGAAGAGCAGCCAGCGCTCGGCGTCGGTCATGCTGCCGTTGGGCAGGGCTTCGTCGATCTCCTCCAGCGTGAGGTAGCCGCGCCGGATGCCTCGGGTGAAGAGCGCCTTCCTGGTTTTATGCTCCCGACCGATCTTCAAGCTCGACATACCCGGACCCGCCCCCCACCAGACGAAAGGGCGCGCCATCGCGCCCTCTTTTGAACCTTAACGATGAGACGTCAAACGTGCTCGTGACGTTCCTGCTCCTCGCGCTCCACCTCGGCCGCGGGGCCTTCCTTGGGAGGAGGCAGCGCGCCTGAGTCGGCGAGGATCTGCCGCAGCTCATCGCCTTCCATCACCTCATTTTGCAACAGGCGGGCGGCTACCTTGCTGAGCGCTTCGCGGTGCGTGGTGACCAGGGTGCGCGCCCGGTTCATCGCTTCTTCGATGAGCCGCGTGACCTCTTGATCGATGCGACGCTGCGTGCGCTCGCTGTACTGCTTCTCGGGCGCGCCGGCCATGGCCTCGCCGCCCCGCAGGAACGGCGAGCGGCTGCCGGCAGAGAGGGCGACCGGCCCCAACGCCTCGGACATTCCATACTCGGTGATCATCAGCCGGGCGATGTCGGTGGCCTGCTTGAAGTCGTTGGAGGCGCCGGTGGAGATGCTGCCGACGACGATCTCCTCCGCTGCGCGTCCGCCCATCAGGCCGGCCATCTTGTCGAGCAGCTCTTCACGCGACATCAGGTAGCGGTCTTCCAGCGGCAGCTGCAGCGTGTAGCCCAAGGCCGCAAAGCCGCGCGGAATGATGGAGATCTTGTGCACCGGCTCGGAGTGCGCGCAGAGGCTGGAGACGAGCGCGTGGCCAGACTCGTGGTAGGCGACGATCTCCTTCTCCTTCTCGTTCATCCGCCGGGTCTTCTTCTCCAGGCCGGCGACGACGCGCTCGATGGCCTCCATGAAGTCGGCCATCAAGACCTTGTCGCGATCCTTGCGGGCCGCCAGCAGCGCGGCTTCGTTGACCACGTTGGCCAGGTCGGCGCCCGCGAATCCGGGAGTGCGCGCGGCGATGAGCTTCAGGTCGCAGTCGGGCCCGAGCTTCACCTCGCGCGAGTGGATGCGCAAAACCTCTTCGCGGCCCTTGCGATCCGGGCGGTCGACCAACACCTGGCGGTCGAAGCGGCCCGGGCGCATCAGCGCGGGGTCCAAAATCTCGGGGCGGTTGGTGGCGCCGAGCACGATGAGCGCCGTGCGGGCATCGAAGCCGTCCATCTCGGCCAGCATCTGGTTCAAGGTCTGCTCGCGCTCGTCGTGGCCGCCGAACATGCCGGCGTTGCGCGACTTGCCGATGGCATCCAGCTCGTCGATGAAGATGATGGCCGGGGCTTTGGCAGCGGCCTGCTGGAAGAGATCGCGCACGCGGGCCGCGCCGACGCCGACGAACATCTCGACGAACTCGGAGCCCGACAGGCTGAAGAAAGGCACGCCGGCTTCGCCGGCGACGGCGCGAGCGAGCAGCGTCTTGCCGGTTCCGGGCGGGCCGACCAGCAGCAACCCCTTGGGGATGCGGCCACCGAGCCTGCGGAACTTGGCGGGAGTCTTGAGGAAGTCGACGATCTCCTTCAGCTCGTCTGCCGCTTCGTCCACGCCGGCCACGTCCTTGAAGGTGACGCCTGTGTTCGACTCCATGTAGACGCGCGCCTTGGTCTTGCCGAAGGACATCACGCCCGGAGGTCCGCCGCCCATGCCGCCGCCCATCCGGCGGGTCAGCCAGGAGACGAAGAGCAGCCCGATGCCGATGGGGATGACCAGCATCCAGAGCATCTCGCTCATGCCGCCTTCGGTGACGGCGTCGTACTCGATCTTCTTCGACTCGAGCAGCGGAACGAGCGCGTTGTCGCCCGAGACGCGCGTCGCATACCAGGGCAGCTCGCCCTTGTTGGCCTGGGTCTGCGCCGCCGACGTCTTCGGGTAGCACTTCACCCAATCGTTGGAGAGGAGGACCTTCTGACAGCCGTCCGTCTGGATGCGCTCGACCACCCGGCTATAGGGCACGCGCTGGAAGCCGGCGTCCTGGAAGAGCGAGCGGAGGACGAGAAAGCCCACCACCAGGAGCGCGACATAGATGAGTGGAGACCCGAACCGCGGCCCCGTACCAGGCTGCTTCTCGATTTTCTTGCCGCGCGGATTCGGCTTGCCGATCGCCATTGAGTGCTTCCCCTCCCAGAGGCAGACTTCGCCAAGGGGGAAGCTATGAACGGCGCGTCAGGTTGGCAGCCGGCACCTTGGGCCTGCCTGCTCAGTGCGCGAGATCCAACAGTTGGGCGACGGTCTTCTCGTCGGCGGCCGGAAACTCGTACTTGTCCATCTCGTGCGGCGAGACCCAGCGATGGTCGTGGACGCGCGTATGGGTGATCTCGCCCTTGGTCAGCTTGCAGCGGTAGACGCGAAAGTCGATGTCGTAGTGCGGGTAGCTGTGGTGGACGTGGATGACGCGGTCGCCGACGTCCACCTCGATCTGCATCTCTTCCTTGAGCTCGCGGGCTAGCGCGGCCTCGTCGGTCTCGCCTTCCTCTGCGCGGCCACCGGGGAATTCCCAGAGCAGCGGCAGGGTCGCGGTGGGACGGCGCTGGGTGATGAGATACTTGCCGTCCTTCTCGATCATGGCGGCGACGACGCGAATACGCGAGGGCATGGGGTGCGACGATAGACCCCACGGCGCGAAGCGGCAAGGCGCGGCACAAGCTTACTTGCGGCAGCGTGCGTTTCGCTTAACCTACGTGCGGGCGCTGACACAGCTCTTGGGTGACTGCGATGGTCTTCTTGATTGCGCTCGTCCTGGCGCAGGCAGCTGGGCAGAAAGTGGTTCCCAAGAAGCCCGCGCCGGCTCCCAAGCTCGCGCCTACGCCTGCCGTCGCACCCCCGCTCTGCGCCGGCGACTACGCCGACGGAGTTCCGGTGGAGCGGGCCAGCACCATCCTCGATTCGACAAAAGAGCCGTTCGTCTTCGCCATCCGCAACACTTCGACGTACGAGCACGTCTACTACGGCCGCGACGGAAAGCTGCGCCGCGCCTACTTGCGCTCGGTGGTGCACGGCACCGGCTTCGCCTACCGCTCGCAGAACGGCGAGACCGACCTGCTCACCAACGAGCACGTCGCCAGCCAGCCGGACGTGACGGACGACGATCACACCATCGAAGGCGTTCCGGCCGGCAGCAAGAAGGTGCGCGAGCAGCTCAAGGTGGTCCGCGACGAGGCCGACGACTACGAGCCCGGCCACGTGCCGTTGACCAAGGTCCTGGACGATCCACAGGCGGACATCGCGGTGCTCAAGGCCAAGAAGCTGATGGGCGTGATGCCGTTCCGCATCGGGCGGTCAGCGGCGCTGCGGCCCGGAAATCTGGTCCAGGTGCGCGGGTTTCCGCTGGGGGCGTTCGCGGCGCTGAACACCGGCAAGGTGACAAATCCATTGATGCTCGACACCGACCGCGGCTGGAACCACTCGGACTTCGTCATCGACGCGCTGCTCAACGCGGGCAACAGCGGCTCGCCGGTCTTCGCCATCTCCTGCCGCACCTCGGAGCTGGAGCTGGTGGGCGTCTATCACGCCGGCTACACCGACGCGGCCGCCCTGAACGTGGTGGTCGGCATCGATCAGCTGCGCGACGAGCTCGACACCTTCAAGGTGCCCAAGCGCGACCCGGCAGGCGTGCGCAGCGAGATCACCGCCGCCGACCGCGACCGCCTCGTCAACCAGCTCTTCGCCGAGCCGACGAAGAGCCTCACCTTCCCCTTCGGCGGCAGGTCGGTGGTGGCCACGCTGGTCGACCCGCAGACGCTGCGCTTCAGCATCCTGGACGACGACTTTCCGCTGGTGGTGCAGGAGTCGATGGCCCTGCTCGACCACGCCGGCAACGGCTTCGGCACGCTGGACGCGGTCGACGTCTCGGTGGACGG
>DATBAA010000388.1:0-2138 GCA_036271755.1 Myxococcales bacterium
CAGGGTCGTCGGCCGGGGCCGCAACGCGCGCGAGCGGCTGCACGACCCGACCGCCCACGCGGAGATCCTCGCCTTGCAAGAAGCCGCGCGCACCTTGAGCCGCTGGAGGCTCACCGGCGCCACCCTCTACGCCACGCTGGAGCCCTGCTTCATGTGCGCCGGCGCCCTGGTCAACGCCCGCATCGACCGCCTGGTCTTCGCCGTCGCGGACCCGAAGGCCGGCGCGGTGGGAAGCCTCTTCGACGTGCCCCGCGACCCGCGCCTGAACCACCGGCTGGAGGTCTCGAGCGGCGTCCTCTCGGCAGACTGCGGCGACCTGCTCCGGTCGTTCTTCCGCGCGCGCCGCAAGTAGCAACCGTCAGCAGCCCACTAGAGAATCGCGCCCCGGGTGGACATCCTCCCGCAGGCGATCTAAAAGGCCCGCCTTCTCAAAAAGGAAACGATCTTACGCAAGTTCAAGGAGAGGTGGCCGAGCGGCCGAAGGCGCACGCTTGGAAAGCGTGTATACGGCAACGTATCCAGGGTTCGAATCCCTGCCTCTCCGCCAATCTTGTGCTAGATCGCCCCGCTGCTTAGCTTCCCGCGCAAGGTTCGCAGTCCAGGACCCAAAAGGGTCCGCGAGCGCAGCGGGTTGAAGTTGCAGTTGGGGGTCCAGGGGGAGCGAGCTCCCCTTGGTACGAGCGACGAAGGAGCGGAAAACATCACTGAGCAAGGAGACAAGGGTCGAAGGATGAAGTGACGAAGCACCAAGTCCGGGAGAGCTGGCCGAGCGGCTGAAGGCACCTGATTCGAAATCAGGAGTACCGAAAGGTATCGGGGGTTCGAATCCCTCGCTCTCCGCCAATTCCGTCGTTGCGAGCAGCCTGGGGCGCTGCTACCGTTCACGCCCCTGAACTTGCGGAAGCCTTGAAGGCGCTGGACCGGGGATCGGGCGACGGCGGATCGTGAATCCGCCAGGCCCGGAAGGGAGCAACGGTAGCGGCTCTTGCCGTGTGCCCGGTCTCCGGTCGAGCGCCATCGAGGCAACAAGCAAGGGACCTCAACGTGTCGACCCCCTACCTCGTCCTCGCGCGCAAGTACCGCCCGCAGCGCTTTGCCGACCTGACCGGGCAAGAGCACGTCGTCCGCACCCTCACCAATGCCCTGAAGAGCGGGCGGGTGGCGCACGCGTTCCTCTTCACCGGCCCGCGCGGCTGCGGCAAGACCACCAGCGCGCGCATCCTCGCCCGGGCGCTCAACTGCGAGAAGGGCCCGACGCCCGAGCCGTGCGGGGTGTGCGGGCCGTGCGTGGACATCGCGGCCGGCAGCGACATGGACGTGCAAGAGATCGACGCCGCCTCCAACAACGGCGTCGACGACGTGCGCGCGCTGCGCGAAGCGGCCAAGTTCCTGCCGGGGCGCGACCGCTACAAGATCTACATCGTCGACGAAGTGCACATGCTCTCGTCCGCGGCCTTCAACGCGCTGCTCAAGACGCTGGAGGAGCCGCCGGGGCACATCAAGTTCCTGCTCGCCACCACCGACCCGCAGAAGCTGCCCGCCACCATCTTGAGCCGGGTGCAGCGGCACAACATCCAGCTGGTGCCGCTCTCCAAGATCGTCGCGCGCCTGCGGGAGATCGCCCAGGCCGAGAACGTGCAGGCGTCCGACGGCGCGCTCTCCATGGTGGCGCGCCAGGCGCAGGGCTCCATGCGAGACGCGCTGAGCCTGCTCGATCAGCTCTTCTCGGCGCACGATCCGGCGGCGGGCGAAATCAGCGACGCCGAAGCGGCCGAGACGCTGGGCGCGCTCGACACGGCCGTCGTTCGCGAGACGGTGCAGGCCATCCTCGCGCGCGATGCCGGCGGAGCGCTGCAAGGCGTGGTGAAGGCCTACGAGCAGGGCGCGGACATGAAGCGGCTGGCCGAAGAGCTGGCCTCGCACGCGCGCAACCTCGTGCTGGCTTCTCTACCGGGCGTGAAGCAGGATCTGCCGGATCACGAATTGCGCGCGCTGGCGCAGGAGGCGAAGGAGCACGACGGCGCCCAGCTGGCGCGGGTCTTCGAGCTTCTGCAGCTGGCGCAGGACGAGGTGGCCAAGGCCGCCAGCCCGCGGCATGCGCTGGAGGTGGCGCTGCTGCGGGCGGTGCACCTGGCTCC
>DATBAA010000389.1:0-2748 GCA_036271755.1 Myxococcales bacterium
GAGCGCGACGCCGGACTCATAGGTCAGGTTCCGTATTGCCGTTCTGGCGCTTCGCGTGTTACGGCGCGTACGCCCGAATGGCCCAGAAGCCCGTAGAGCCGACCACACCTGCGCAATGGGGCGACGTGCTCCCCGCGTTCCTGCGCGGCACGTTCCTGCAGAAACTCTCTCCCGAGAAGCGGCTGGTCCTCGCCTTGAGCGCGCTGGCGGCCTTCCTCTTCCTGCCCTGGCTGGGCGCGACCGGCTTCTGGGACCCGTGGGAGCCTCACTACGGCGAGGTGGCCCGCGAGATGATCGCCCGCGGCGACTACATCCACCCGTGGTGGGAGTCGGCCTGGTTCTTCTCCAAGCCCGCGCTCGATCTCTGGCTGATGGCGGCTGGAATGCTGGCCGCGGGTAGCAACGACGCCGGCCGCTATCTGGGCATCTACACCGAGTGGTGCGTCCGCTTTCCCTATGCGGCCATCAGCGCCATTGGCGCAGTGCTGATGTTCGTGATGGTCAATCGGCTGCTGACGCGGCGGTCGGCGGTGCTGGCGACGGTGGCCATGCTCACCAGCCCGCTCTTCGTCTTTCTCGCCCGGCAGGCGGTCCCAGACCCGGTCTTCGTCGGCCTGCTCGAAGGCGCGATGGCCTGCCTGATGATCACGCTGTTCGACTCAGACGAGCATTCCCGGGACGGCTGGTGCGCGGCGTTCTACTGCTTCGTCGGCTTCGCCACGCTCTCCAAGGGTCTGCTCGGCTTTGCGCTGCCCGGGGCGGTGGCGTTGGTCTACTGCGTGGTCACGGGCGAATGGTATCGGCTGAAGCGGCTGCGGCTCCTGGCCGGCTCCATCCTGGTCCTGGCCATCTGCGGGCCCTGGTACGGCGACATGTTCGCCTTCGCCGGCCGCGACGACGAAGGCAAGACCTTCTTCGAGCGCTTCATCATCCACGACCACTTCAAGCGCCTGGCCACCGGCGTCTACACCAGCACGCCGGGCGGCACCTTCATCTATTTCATCGAGCAGATCGGCTTCGATACCTTTCCCTGGATCTTTGCCTTCCCCGGCGCGGCGACCATTCTCGCGCGCATCCGGGTGCGGCCGCAGACCACGCGCGAGCGCGCGATGCTCTTCTTGCTCTTCTGGTTGATGATTGGTTTCGCCGTCTTCGCCTTCAGCGCCACCAAGTTTCACCACTATGCCTTTCCGGCGCTCGCGCCTCTGCTGGTCTTTTCGGCTTTGTGGATCGAGCAGCTGCTCGACGAAGGCCTGCGCGCCCAGGCCGGCGCGGTCTTTGTGGGCGGGCTCTTCTATGCCCTGGTCGCGCACGATCTGGCGCTGAGTCCCAAGCACCTGACGGATATGTACGTCTTCAATTATGACCGGCCTTATCCGGAGAAGGAGACGGATCCGCGGCAGATCTTCGTGCTGCTCTTCTATGCCGCGCCGGCGGTCGCGCTCTCGCCCTGGCTCTTCGATCGGCTCTCGCAGCTCTGGCATTTCCTCAAGGCGATCTTCAGCAAGAAGGCCCGCACGGAGCTGCAGGCGGCCGTGCGCGAGCGCATGGGCGGCGCGCCGCTAGCGACGGTCGAAGCGCCGGCCGATCGCAACGTGACCGTGCTCGCGCTCTGCGGCGTGGCGCTGGCCTTTGCCGTCTTCAACGGATGGTTTCATTGGCGCAACCTCTCGCCGCATTGGACGCAGCGGGATCTCTTCTGGGAGTATTATCACCAGTCCACTCCCGGCGAGCCGATTGCGGCCTATCAAATGAACTGGCGAGGCGAGCAGCTCTATTCGAAGAACACCGTCCGCGAGGTGGCGCGGCAGGGGCTGCCGATGACGTCTTTGAATGAGTTTGTCGCCGGCCCCGGCGCGCGCAAGTGGATGCTGGTGGAGCAGGCCCGCCTCGGCGGCCTGCGGACCGCCCTGGGCGCGAGCGCGAAGCTCAAGGTGATCGAGCAGCGCAACAACAAGTTCGTGCTGGTGACGGTGGAGCGCGACGAGAAGCAGCCGCAGCCGGCGCCGGTGCCCATCGATCACACGCCGCAGACGCAGTCCGGCGCGCCTCCGTGACGGCGGTCCTCATCGTCGACGACGAGCCGGCCATTCGCGAGAGCCTCGCGTTTGCGCTGCAGCGGGAGGGCTTCACCATCGCCGAAGCGGGGACCTTGAAAGAAGCGCGCGCCCGCGCCGCGGCGGCCGATCTGCTGCTCCTCGACCTGGTCTTGCCCGACGGAAATGGCCTCGAGTTCCTGCGCGCGCTGCGGGCCAAGAGCGACGTGCCGGTGATCGTGCTCACGAGCCGCGACGAAGAGACGGACCGCGTCGTCGGCTTGGAGATGGGCGCGGACGACTACGTCTTGAAGCCCTTCTCTCCGCGCGAAGTGGCCGCCCGGGTGCGCGCGGTGCTGCGCCGTTCGAGCGCGAAGGTGCCACCTCCTGAAGAAGAAAAGCCGCTCAAGTCGGGTTCGCTCGTTGCCGATCTGCGCTCGCGCAAGGCGCTGGCCGGCGACCGCGAGCTGGCTTTGTCTCGAACTGAGTTCAACTTGTTGACGGCCTTTCTCCGCAGCCCCGGCCGCGTCTTCGAGCGCAGCCAATTGCTCGAGACGGTGTGGGGGTCTGACGTGGTCGTTGGCGACCGCACCGTGGACGTTCACGTCAAAGCGCTGCGCCGCAAGCTGGAGGAGGCGGGCGCCGACTCGCGCGTGCTGGAGACGGTGCGCGGCGTCGGTTACCGCCTGCGCGACGGATGACCCAGCGAGAC
>DATBAA010000390.1:0-4140 GCA_036271755.1 Myxococcales bacterium
GCGCGACAACTGGACCATCGAGCTCTGCCGCGAGCTGCCCGACCCGGCGGACCAGCGCGACTGCGCGGTGGCGGCCCACTACTGGACGCGCATCTTGCTGCGGCTGCCGGCGTCGGGAGCGGGCAAGGAGGAGATCCTGGCCGAGTGCGCGAAGATCCCGGCCGACTTCGCCACCATGCACGACGTCTGCGCCGCCGTGGCCGACAGCCCCATGGACTACAACCAGAGCCACAAGACCTTCAGCGACGAGATCCCGTCGGTGGCGCACAGCAACTTGCTCTTCGCGCAGAACGCCGCCGCCTGGAGCGACGACACTTCCAAGTGGGGCGCGGGCTATGGCGGCTGGACCTGGAACGCCAAATTCGCCGACGTGGACAACGACACCTGGCAGGACCTCTTCATCGCCCAGGGCACGCGGCTGCGGCTCTACAACCCGTCGAACGTGCTCTATCGCAACCGCAAAGGCGCGAAGCTTACGGAGGCCACCGACGCGGCCGGCCTCGACGATCACCTGCCCACCGCCTCGTTCCTCTTTCTCGACTACGATCTCGACGGAGATCTGGACATCATCACCTATCCGCTGGGGCTGACGCCGGCCGTCTGGCGCAACGACTCGCCGGCGGGCGCGGGGCTCGAGGTGCGGCTCGACGATCAGCGCGGCGGCAATCGCTACGGCGTCGGAGCGCGCGTGGAGATCCGGGCGCCCGACGGCCGCTTGCAGATGCGGGACATCAAGGCCAGCGGCGGCCACCAGTCGCACGATCTGCTCGTCGCCCGCTTCGGCCTGGGCGACTGGCCTTCAGTCTCTTCCGTCAAAGTCGCCTGGCCGGACGGCACCGCGAGCGAGCTGGCCGGCGCGGCGCTGGCCTCCGGCCGCTATCGGCTGGTCCGCCGGAAGTAGCGCGTGGGGAAGAAAAAGAGAGCGCAGCAGCGGCAGGTCGAAGCTCCGCGCAAGAAGCTGAGCTTGCGGCGCGCAGCAGCGGCCGCGATCGCCGTGGCGCTCCTGGCGCTGGCCGTTCTTTTCGCGCGGCCGCTGGTAACGAGTCTGTTGGCTTCGCGGAAGATCGCGCAAGCGGAGAAGCTCGGCGAGGGAGGGCGGCCACTGCTGGTGGAGGCGCTCTCTCTCGAACCCGCCAACGGGCGCGCAAGGCAGCTGCTCGCGCGACTCGAGCTCGAACAGGGCCGCCTCGAGCACGCGTTCCTGCACTTCCAGCAGCTGACCGAGCAGCAGCCGGAGAGCGCCGAAGCGTGGATGGGCCTCGCCCGCGTGCGCCTGGCCGCGGAGCAGCCCGAAGAGGCGGAGGCGGCGTTGAGCCGCGCTATCGAGCTGGGCAGCGACACCGCCCCGGCGCGCATGCTTCGGGCGCGCTTGCGCCAGGGCTTCGGGCGCTTCCAAGGCGCGCGCCTCGACGTGGAGCGGGCAAGACAGCTCGACGCCGGCATCGACGTCACCCTGCCGCAAGGTCCAGCGAAGCCGCGGCGCGGAGCCGGCGATCGCGCGGAGCAGTGGCCCCGGGCGCTGGGCGTGTTGATGCGCGGCGTGGTGGCGAAGCTCGGCGCTCATGACAAGGCCGCGGCGCACGCCCTGGCCGCGAGCGCGCGGCAAGAGTATCCGGCGACCATGCTCGGGCCCTGGCTGGAAGGGCTCGTCGACTACAGCAGCGGCGATGCAACGGTCGCGGAGAAGCACTTTCGCGAAGCGCTGCACAGCTCGCCGCGCTCGCACCGCGTCCTCACCAACCTGATCCCCATCTGGATGAAGCAGGGCGGCGCGCTCCACGCCGCGGATGAGCTGGCGGCGGTGGTCAAGCTGGACCCGGGCTTCGAATACCCGTTGGGCCTCGAGGCGCGGCTTTCTCTCGAAGGAGACCAGCCGGCGCGGGCGGAGGCGGCGATGCGCCAGGGCTTCACCGCGCAGCCGGCCTCGGCCATTCCCTTTCGCGAGCTGGCCGTCTTTTATCTCGAGCTCGATCGCGCGAGCGACGCGCTGGGCGTTTGCGAGCAGGGCCTCGCGCGCTTTCCCCAGGACGTCGACCTGCGGCTGCAACAGGCGCGGGGGAGCGTCCTCCTCGGCGACCGGCAGCGGGCGGTCGAGGCGTATCGAACGGCCCTTGCCGCGCGTCCCGATGATCAGCAGGGCACCGCCGAGCTGGCGGCGCTGCTGGCGGAGCAGCCCGGAGGCCTGCCGCGGGCGCTGGAGCTGGTGAAATGGCTGGAGACGGACGCGCCCATCGACCCAGCGGTGCTGGGCGCGATGGGCCGCGTCAACTCGAAGGGCGGAGACCCGAAGCGTTAGGCGAGGTCGAAGACGATGGCTTCGCCCTGCCCCGAGACGGCCTTCAGCTCGAGGGCCTTCTCGTCCGTGAGCGCCATGCCGTCGCCGGCTTTCAGCTCGTTGCCGTTGACCACCAAGGACCCGCGCGCCACGTGCACCCACGCGGCCCGGCCGGGCTTGAGCTCGAGACCGACCTGGTTGCCGGGCTCGACGACCGTCGCATAGACCGACGCGTCCTGGTGGATGGGCAGCGAGCCCTCGCGGCCGTCGGCGCTGGCCAGGAGGCGCAGGCGGTTCAGCTTCTCGGCGGCCGGGATGTTCCGGTCGGCATACCGGGGCGCGCTGCCGCGCTGGTCGGGCTCGATCCACATCTGCAGGAAGTGCACCTTCTCCTTCGCGTCGCCGTTGAACTCGCTGTGGCGGACGCCGGTGCCGGCGCTCATCACCTGGATATCGCCCGGCCGCAGCGTGGCCTTGGTGCCCATGCTGTCCTGGTGGCTGAGCGCGCCCTCGAGCACGTAGCTGATGATCTCCATGTCCCGGTGGCCGTGGGTGCCGAAGCCCTCGCCGGGCGCGACGGTGTCGTCGTTGATGACCCGCAGCGAGCGGAAGCCCATGTGGCGCTCGTCGTGATAGTTGGCGAAGGAGAAGGTGTGGTGGGAGTCGAGCCAGCCGTGGTTGGCGTGTCCCCGGTCTTGTGCGCGTCGAAGCGTAATCATGACGTTTCCTTAGTTGGTTACCTTTCGTAACCCAAGCTAACGCCGCCGAACGGGTTGTCAACCGGCCTTGCGGGCGGCATCATCATCCCATGGCGCGGCCGCTCATAGATGAAGCTTTCTGCCCGCAGTTTCACGAGGCCGCGGAGCTGGTGGGCCGCCGCTGGACCGGCGCAATCGTCCGCGCGCTGCTCCACGGCGTCCGCCGCTTCACCGATCTGGCGGAGACCATCCCCGGGCTCTCCGGCCGGATGCTCAGCGAGCGCCTCAAGGAGTTGGAGTCGGCGGGCGTGATCGAGCGCACGGTTCACACCGAGACTCCGGTCCGTATCGAGTACGAGCTCACCGCCAAAGGCCGCGCGCTGGTGCCGGTGGTCAAGGCGTTGACGGTCTGGGCAGAGGACTGGATTCCCGCCAAAGGTCACAAGCACCAGCGCCGCACGGGCTGAACCCACGCGCGCGAGCCAAACCAGCAATCTTTGGTTTGATTCATTCCTTTGAATACAAAATTGTCGGCAATCAATCGCGGCATATGCATGGGAAAAATATGCTGCAGCGCGATTTCCACTCTACGGGAGGCCCCGCTGTAGGCGCAGGCCTACAAAAGGCGCATGCGCTTTTGATCCGAAACTTCCTGCACGTTGAGCATCCACTGCATTATTCTTCGCGCAGTTTGTTCCTCTCGCGTGTCATGCGGGGTGGGAACGAAAGGGCCTCGAACAATGTCTGGTTTCCGCTCGCTAGCAATCTATTGCCTTGCCCTCGCCGCGTCCGGCTGCGCCGCCGGATACACGCAGCCCGTGACCCTCACCGTCTCGCCCACGACGGTGGATCTCGATCCCGGCAAGAACCAGGCTTTCACCGTCATTCCCTCTTCGGGCCCGGTGCCCACCGTGATCTGGACCGTCGCGGAGACCAGCGGCGCAGGCAGCATCGCCGCGGACGGCACGTACACCGCACCCGATTCGGCGGGCATCTTCCACGTCGTCGCCACCACGCCTACGGGCGACCTCACCGCGCAGGCCGTGGTCACCGTCGGCTCACCGGTCGTGGAGATCTCCATCAGCCCGTCCGACGTCACCGTCGCCGCCGGGCAGACGCAGGCGTTCATCGCCACCGTGCTCAAGTCCGCGGACACCACGGTGAGCT